>CAKTWY010000041.1 GCA_934630445.1 uncultured Eubacteriales bacterium | reverse complement strand
GCATATCGCCCGGGAGGCTGCCCGCCGCGCCGATTACGTCGTCGTCGTCGTTGATCAGACGGTTGATTGCGCCGAGAACGGCGGTCTGCGAAAGGGCGATGCCCGTATCTTCCACAAATTTTCTGGCGGAAGCGGCGTTCGCGTCGTTGATCTCGGGAACATAGCTGTCGCTGAACGTGATGTTGTCGAGGCGGTCGAGCTCGGCGATCCACTTCGCCTTCGCCTCTTTGATCTCGTTCTGATAAGGCGCCTTATAGCCGGTCTTGCGCAGCTCGGCCGCGATGGCAGTGAGCGCCGCTTTCGCGTCTGCGATGACATGCAGGCCGTCGAGCTTGTAGGCCTGGAATTCGCTGACGTTGATATTGACAAACTTCGCATCCTCGCGGAAGAGCCACTTGGAGGCAGTGGTAAAGTCGGTAAAGCGCGTGCCGACGCCAATGATAACGTCCGCCTCGCGGCCGATGTGGTTGGCAGCATAGCAGCCGGTCGTGCCGATACCGCCAAGGTTCAGCTCATGATCCCAGACAATGGCGGACTTGCCGGCCTGCGTCTCGCCGAAGGGGATGCCGAATTCCTCAGCAAAGCTCTGGAAGACGTCGTGCGCCTCGGAATAGCGTACGCCGCCGCCGCAGATGAGAAGGGGCTTCTTCGCGTTTTTGATGACCTCGACAGCCTCTTCGACAGCATAATCTGCCGCCGGACGGCGCTCGATGCGGTGGACGCGTTTCTCAAAGAAGCTGACGGGATAATCATACGCCTCGCCCTGCACATCCTGCGGCAGGCCGATGCAGACAGCGCCCGTGTCGGCGGGATCGGTCAGCACGCGGAAGGCCGAAATCATAGAGGTCATAAGCTGCTCGGGGCGGGTGATGCGGTCCCAATAACGGCACACGGCGCGGTAAGCGTCGTTGGAGGAGATGGACAGGTCGTACGGCTGCTCGATCTGCTGCAGCACGGGGTCGGGCTGACGGCTGACATAGATGTCGCCGGGGAGGATGAGCACAGGGATGTTGTTCGCGGTTGCGGTCGCGGCGGCGGTGATCATGTTGCAGGCGCCCGGGCCGACGGAAGAAGTGACGGCGAAGATCTGCTTTCTCTTCATCTGCTTTGCATACGCAACGGCGGCCTGCGCCATGCCCTGCTCGTTTTTGCCCTGATAGACTTCAAGGCGTTTGATCTCCTGCTCCATGCCGTTGCCCAGGCCGACGACGTTGCCGTGGCCAGGAATCATGAAAATACCGCGCACGAAGGGGATTTCGACATCGTCATAGCGCACATACTGGTTCTCCAAAAAACGGACCAGCGCCTGCGCCATGGTAAGGCGTCCTGTTTTCATAAAAATTTACCTCCGAAAAATAGTTGTCAGAATGGATTTGCAGCGGAAGGGCAGAAGGCGGAAATCAGTCTTTCGGCTCCCACACCTTGGCGTCGTCAGCCCATAGCCACTCGTGGATCTCTTCGTCAATGCGCGTCTTCTTCCACGGGTCGCCGTCGATATGGCGGATGCCCCACGCATAGCACATCGCATAGCCGGGGGCGGCCGTCTGCGAGTGCATGCCGTTGAGGATCAGCAGGCAGCCGTTGTGTCCAGTGCGGTAGATCTCATCATTTGCAAAGCCCGCGCCGAAGCCCTGCGGCTTGTCAAAACGATAGAAGTAAACCTCCGGCTGGGGATGATAGTGCGGCGGATAGCTCGACCATTTGCCGGGGAAGTTCACGACCTCACCGAGGACCATGGTCGAATAGGGGGCGTTGTCGTAGTCAAAAATGGTGCGGATGTTCCTGCGCATGCAGCCCTGAAGCTGGCCGCCGTCACCGGCGCGCTGCGTCTGCGTGTCCTCAGGCATAAAAAGCTTTGCGTCAAAGTGATTCGGGTTGATCGATTTCTGCACATAAATTTCAGTATGCGCATCCGCTTTGAGCGAGATCTTGGTCCTGGCAGGAGCGAGCAGGCAAGTCGGGTTCTCGTCAAAAACGCTGTGGCGTTCAATATGCGCGCTCTTGCCGTCGTAGGTAAGTTCAGCGCTGCCTTCAAACAAAAGAAGCGCGATCTCCTTATCCGCTTCGTCAAATGCGTAGCTTTCACCTGCGTCGAGCACAAGGAGCGCAACGTCCATCATGCCGGCACGGCCAATGGATTCATTCAGGTTCAGGTACTCATTATAACCGTTTTCGAGATGATCCTTTTGCAGATACATGGTAGTTCCCTCCATTTATATATAATATGAATGAGATCGTCCAAGCCATCAGAAATTATATCATGGCTCTTGCGGGCGTTCAACTGAAATAAAATGAATTTTTAGCGCAGCGCGATAAAATTTCATTTTCTCCGATGTAAAATTTCATGCCGCGCTTTTACATGCGCCTGGCTGCGTTACTCTTCATACAGGAGCGTGATGTTCCGCTCCCGGCAGAAATCGATATATTCCTGCGCAGGACGTTCATCGGTGATGAAGTAGGACAGGTTTTCAAGCTTGCAGAAGGTGATAACGGCCTCGCGGTTGATTTTTGTGCTGTCGGCCATCAGGATGATGGAGTTTGAACGCGAGACGATGCCGCGCTTGATCTCCGCCTCCAGGAACGTGGTATTCGTCATGCCTGTCTCGATAGAAACGCCGGTCGCGGCCATGAACGCTTTGTGGATTTTCAGCCCGCTCAGACTTTCCAGCGTCGAAATGCCGACAAACGAATTGGTGGGGTTGGAGTAGATGCCGCCGAGGGAGATGATGTTGATGCCCTCGTATTTGGCCGCTTCGATCAGCGCGGAAAGACTGTGGGTGATCAGCGTGATCTTTTTTTTCTGCGCGATGTAGCGGATCAGCTTGACAGTGGTCGAGCCGGAGTCGATAAAGATCGTGTCGCCGTCCGACACAAGCTCTGATGCAAGCTTGCCGATCAGCTGCTTGCCCTTTGGGTTCTGCGTGGTGCGTACGGGCATCGGCACAATATCGCTGATGCCAACGGCCGTGACGCCGCCGTAAACTTTGGAAATATGCCCGCGCGCCTCGAGCTCGGCCAGGTCGCGGCGGATGGTGTTTTTTGAAACGGAAAAGCGCTCGCAAAGTTCATCGATGGTCGCGGTGCCATGCTGGATAATATATTGCTCCACGGCATTGAGTCTGCTGACCTTCATGGAATTCACACACCTCCGGAAACATCAAATCAAATCATCGCCGGGCAGTAAAGATGCCCGGAATATGGTATGGCGCGGGCGTTGACTGACACCGCGCCAAGAGTTCACTATAATACTATCAAACATTTCCTCAAAAGTGAATAAGAATTTACAAAAAAAATTCAGATAGCCATTGCCATTTCCATAAATTGATGATAAAATTTAGCTGACATTGGGATAGCTATGCTCAAACATACCCAAAAGTTACCCAGTGGATGATATCAATAACCAAATATTATGAAGGAGGACACCATAAATGCAAACAGTAGATTTCAAAGCTTTGCGTGTCTTTGCCGAAGAGATCAGGGTAGCGTCGCTCAAGGAGTTCAAAGCCCTTGGCTTTGGCCATGTGGGCGGCTCCATGTCTGTGATCGAGGCACTGGCTGTTCTGTATGGACAGGAAATGAAAGTCGATCCGAAAAATCCGCACATGGAGGATCGTGACTGGCTTGTGATGTCGAAGGGCCATGAGGGACCTTCCGTATATGCCACGCTCGCACTCAAGGGCTTTTTCCCTGTGGAGATGCTTCAGACTTGGAATAAACCCGGCACGAACCTGCCCAGCCACTGTGACCGTACGAAGACGCCGGGCGTCGATATGACGACGGGTTCGCTCGGCCAGGGCACCTCGGAGGCGGTCGGCGTGGCGCTGGGCAACAAGATCGACGGGCGCGACAGCTATACCTATCTTTTTGTCGGCGACGGCGAGGCGAACGAGGGCCAGGTATGGGAGGCGGCGGCGAGCGCGGTCGGCTTTGGCCTGGATCATCTGATCTGCTTTGTCGATGACAACAAGCAGCAGCTCGACGGCTATACGTACGACGTCATGCCCAGCACGAACCTGGGAGCAAAATTCCAGGCATTCGGCTGGCACACGCAGTGGGTCGACGGGCACGATATCCCGGCGATTTATCATGCGATTGAGAAGGCCAAGAGCGTCAAGGGCGTGCCTTCCTGCATCGTCCTGAACACCATCAAGGGCAAAGGCTGCACCATTGCGCTGGAAGCCGGCATCTGCCACAGCCTGCAGTTTAACGACGAAAAGATCGACGGCGCCATCGCGGCGGCAGAAGAGGTTCTTGCCGCCTGCAAGGCATAGGGGGTAGGATGATGAGCGTAAAAGTTATTGGTAAGCACGAAAAAGACAGCATGATGAGAGATGCGTTCGGCGACACGCTCTTGAAGCTGATGGAAGAAAATAAGAACGTCGTCTATATCGACGCGGACCTTATGGCCTGCATCAATACAAAGCGCGTGTGCAAGGCTTTCCCGGAGCGCTGCTTTAACACCGGCATCATGGAGGCAAACATGATGGGCGTCGCGGCGGGCCTTTCCGCCACGGGCAAGATCCCGTACGTGCACAGCTTCGGCCCCTTTGCGACCCGCCGCTCGTTCGACCAGGTGTTCCTGGCCTGCGCGTATGCGAAGCTGAATGTGAAGATCAATGGTTCCGATCCCGGCGTGACGGCGGCCTTCAACGGCGGCACGCACATGCCGTTTGAGGACATGGGCCTGATGCTCAACATTCCGACCATGGTCGTTCTCGAGCCGTGCGACTGCGTGCAGTATGCCGCGGTCATGAAGGAAGAGGCTGCGCGCTATGGTGTGTCCTATACGCGTATGGTGCGCAAAAACCCGATTAAGGTTTACGAAGAGGGCTCGGAGTTCAAAATCGGCAAAGGCGTCACCCTGAAGGACGGCGCGGATGTGACGATCATGGCCAGCGGCATTATGGTCGACGAGGCGCTGAAGGCTTATGACCTGCTCGCGGCGGAAGGGATTTCCGCCCGCATTGTCGACATGTTCACCTGGAAGCCCATCGACGCCGAGCTGATCGAGAAGTGTGCAAAGGAGACGGGCGCTATCGTTACCGCAGAGAACCACAATATCCTGACCGGCCTCGGTTCGATGGTTGCGAAGGTCGTTACCGAAGGAACGCCCGTTCCGATGGAGCGCGTCGGCATCAACGACGAGTTTGGCGAGGTCGGCCCCGAGTCCTATCTCAGAGAGCGCTTCAATCTCACGGCGGCAAATATCGCAGAGCACGCCAAGCGCGCCATCGCGAGAAAAGCAAAGTAAGAACAAGCGTATATTTCACGTTTCATACTGCCGTTTCAGGAAAAATATATAGGAGGATATCATTATGGGAAAAGTTAAAGTCGGCGTAGCCGGTTATGGCGTTATCGGCCTTCGTCTTGCCACGGGCGTTGCGCTGCAGGAAGATATGGAGCTCGTCGGCGTTGCCGATGTGGCGCCTACGCTGTCGGTCAGAGGGCTTGTCGAATCGGGCATGCCGTATAAGTTCTACAATGCGCTCCCCGCGAACGAAGAGCTTTTAAAGGCGGCCGGTGTGCCTATTTCCGGCACGATGGAAGACCTTGTCGAGCAGTGCGACGTCATGCTTGACGCAACCTCGGCGGGCATCGGCGCGAAGAATAAAGAGCTTTATGAGAAAATGGGCAAAAAGGCCATTTTCCAGGGCGGTGAGAAGAACAGCGTCGCCGACGTTTTCTTCCATGGTTACGCGAACTATGAAAAGGGCCTCGGCCAGCAGTTCCTGAAGCTTACGAGCTGCAATACCACAGGTCTGATCCGTGCGGTGGACTGCCTCGACCGCGCAGTCGGCGTGGAGAAAGTCGCGATCACCATCATCCGCCGCGTTGCGGACCCCGGCGATTATCACAGAGGTCTGACCAACGCCCTGCAGATGGACAAGGCGCCTTCGCATCAGGCCCTCGACCTGATGACGATCATGCCGCATGTCGACGCGACCGGCATCCTTGTGCACACCCCGGTGACCCACGGCCATATCATCACGGTCGTGGCCTCCACGAAGAAGACGCTCAACAAAGAGAACACGCTTGAGATCCTGGGCCAGCATCCGCGTATCCGCACGGTGCGCATTGCCGACGGCTTCCTTGGCAACGCTTCTCTGTTCCGCTATGCGCGCGATATGGGCAAGTTCAGAGGCGACCTTTACGAGATTGCTCTCTGGGACGAGAGCATCGTGAACTCCGGCAAGGACATTATGTTCGCTATCAATATTCCGCAGGAGTCCGTTGTTATTCCTGAGAATATGGATGCGATCCGCGCCGCGATGCAGATGCAGATGACCCGCGAGGAAGGCACTGCCGCGACGAACAAGTATCTCGGCATCAAGGGCTAAAACTGGATTATACCAGGGTCATATAGGGAGCGCAGGCACAAAATGGCAGTGACTTTCGCGCATTTGTGCCTGCGCTTTTCAGGTATGTTGTAACCGGAAAGGATGGGATTCCTGTGAGATTTGGCATTTACACCCTTGATGACGCCGATATCCGCGGCAAAACAATCCTTGCCCGTGTGGATATCAACCAGCCGATCGACCGCGTGAACAACACCCTCAAGGACACGACGCGTGTGCGCGCGTGCGTGCCGACCATCCGCGAGATGGCAGATAAGGGCGCGAAGGTTGTTTTGATGGCGCATCAGGGCAGCGATATCGAATATAAGAACTTTTATACGACGGAGCCGCATGCGCGTGTTTTGTCGGACCTGCTCGGCCGGGAAGTCAAGTTTATCGACGACGTGTGCGGTCCTGCCGCACGCGAGGCGATCCGTTCGCTGAAGGACGGGGAGATCCTTCTCCTCGACAACGTTCGCTTTGTCTCCGAAGAGCAGACGCTCTTTGAGATGAAATTGAAGCTCACGCACGAGCAGCAGGCGGACACGCTTATGGTCAGGAAGCTCGCTCCGCTGGCGGACTATTATCTGTGTGACGCGTTTGCCGCCGCGCACCGCGACCAGCCGTCGCTGTGCGGATTTGAAGAGGTGTTGCCCTCGATGATGGGCCGCCTGTTTGAAAAAGAATTCTGCGTCATATCCGAGCTGATGGAGAGCCCTGCACGTCCGTGCGTGTTCGTGCTCGGCGGTGCGAAGATCTCCGACGCCTTCATGATGATGTCTACTGTACTCGACGGCGGCGTGGCAGACAAGGTGCTTACGGGCGGCCTTGTGGCGAATATCCTGCTCGCGGCAAAGGGCATCGACATCGGCGAGGCGTCGATGGGCTTTATCGTCAAGTCAAACTATGCGGAATATATCGACCGGGCGAAGGAGATCCTTGCAAAGCATGCGGATAAAATTGTCGTTCCGACGGATCTTGCACTTGTCGAAGAGGGCAGGCGCCTGGAGGTTCAGGTCAGCGACCTGCCTACAGATGGAATGATCAGTGACATCGGTCTGGAGGAACTGAAAAAGCGCGCGAATCTCAAGTTCGTCTCCTCGAGTATGCTTGTCGATATCGGTCACGATACGGCCAAAGCATATGCCGATGCGATTCTTGCGGCGAAAACCGTGTTTGTAAACGGGCCGATGGGCATTTTCGAGAAGGAAGAGACCGAATACGGCACAAAGACGATCTGGCAGGCGCTCGGTAGCACCGAGGGATACACCGTAATCGGCGGCGGAGACAGCATCACCGCCACCACAAAATACGGCCTGACGGATCAGATCAATTATATCTGCACCGGCGGCGGCGCACTCATTCGTTTTCTTACGGGTGAGGAGCTCCCAGTCGTTCATGCACTGCGCCATGCGGCGAAGAAATTCCCGTTTAGCAAATAAATATATTCAGGAGGAAAATGAGATGGATTACAAAAAGGTTGCTCTCGAAAAACATGCCGAGTGGGGCGGAAAGATCGGCGTCGTGCCCCGCTGCCCGGTAAAGACTGCTGAGGATCTTGCGATTGCCTATACCCCCGGCGTCGCGGAGCCCTGCCTTGAGATCAGCAAGGATGTGGACCTGAGCTATAAATATACCCGCCGCTCGAACCTCGTCGCGGTTGTCACCGACGGTACCGCGGTGCTCGGCCTTGGCGATATCGGCCCTGAGGCAGGTATGCCGGTTATGGAGGGCAAGTGCGTTCTCTTCAAGACCTTCGGCGATGTGGACGCGTTCCCGCTCTGCGTGCGCACGAAGGATGTCGACGAGATCGTCAACATCGTTTCCAAGCTGGCCGGTTCCTTCGGC
Organism: uncultured Eubacteriales bacterium; assembly: GCA_934630445.1. Classification (GTDB taxonomy): domain Bacteria; phylum Bacillota; class Clostridia; order Oscillospirales; family Butyricicoccaceae; genus CAKTWY01. Next base: position 7,174 of record CAKTWY010000041.1, on the reverse strand, counting down.
GGCGTCAACCTCGAGGACATTGCCGCTCCGCGCTGCTTTGAAATCGAGCGCAAGTTAAAAGAGGTCTGCGATATCCCCATCTTCCATGACGACCAGCACGGCACCGCCGTCGTCTGCGTTGCGGGTATGCTGAATGCCTGCCGCCTGACGAAGAGAGATATTTCCTCTCTGAAAGCCGTTGTCAACGGCGCCGGCGCTGCGGCGATCGCTGTCACCCGTCTGCTGATGGCAATGGGTCTGAAGGAAGTGATCCTCTGCGACCGCAAGGGCGCGATCTATGAAGGCCGTGAAGGCCTCAACTCCGAGAAGGAGATGATGGCGAAGATCACCAACCGTGAGATGAAGAAGGGCTCGCTCGCGGATGTTCTTGTCGGCGCAGATGTGTTCTTCGGTCTGTCCGCTCCGGGCAGCCTGACGAAGGACATGGTGAAGACCATGAACAAGGATCCGATGATTTTCGCCATGGCGAACCCGGTTCCTGAGATTTATCCGGATGAAGCCGCAGAGGCGGGCGCTGCCGTGATCGGTACGGGCCGCTCCGACTTCCCGAACCAGATCAACAACGTGCTTGCTTTCCCAGGTATCTTCCGCGGCGCGCTCGATGTGCGCGCTTCCGATATCAATGACGAAATGAAGATCGCTGCGGCGCAGGCCATTGCGAACATCATTACGGAAGAGGAGCTGCGCCCGGATTACATCATTCCGGCGGCGTTTGACCTGCGCGTTGCTCCGGCAGTTGCAAAGGCGGTTGCCGAGGCTGCCCGTAAGAGCGGCGTCGCGCGCATCTGACAAAATATTGAAAGCCCGGCGGACTGTCGTAGCGGCAGCCCGCCGGGAAAACAAAACGGCGGGCAATATGCTCCGCCTATTTGCGGCCGGATGGTGCAAGCGTTTTCGCCGCAATGCCTATCATGGCCAATCCCTTCGGAGGTGACAGCAATGAAAATAGAAATTGGCTTCGGCAAAACGCCGCAAACGGTAGAGTTGCCTGATCGAAACGTTATCGGCGTACTGGAGCAGAATCAGGTCGAGGTGGGCCTGATGGGCGCGGATGAGGTTCAGCGCGCGCTTGAAAATCCGATCGGAACGCCGCGCCTGCGTGAGATCGTCAAGCCGGGCGAGAAGGTCGCCATCGTCACAAGCGATATCACGCGCCCCATTCCGACGTATACCATCATGCCAGCGCTTCTCGACGAGCTGTATGCAGCCGGTGTCAGGGCTGAGGATGTGACGCTCGTCTTTGCTCTTGGCAGTCATAGAAAGCACACGCCGGAAGAAATGCGCCATCTTGCAGGCGAGCGCGCGTATGCGGAGATCCGCTGCGTCGACAGCGACCCGCAGGATTTTGTAAAAATGGGCGTGACCTCGCGCGCGACGCCGGTCGATGTGACGCGCGTTGTCGCCGAGGCGGACCGCCGGATATGCCTGGGGAATATCGAGTACCATTATTTTGCCGGTTATTCGGGCGGAGCCAAGGCGATCATGCCGGGCGTTTCGACGCGCGACGCCATCCAGTCCAATCACAGCCGCATGGTTCGCCCGGAGGCGGCGGCCGGACGCCTGGAGGGCAACCCCGTCCGCGAGGATATCGAGGAGGCCGTGCGCGAATTCTGCAAGGTCGATTTTATCGTGAACGTTGTGCTGGATGAGCACAAAAAGATCATCCGTGCTGTGGCAGGCGACGTCGTTCGCGCCCATCGGGAAGGGTGCAGGTTCCTCGACACCCTGTACCTGAAGAAGATCCCCGCGCGTGCGGACATCGTTATCGTGTCGCAGGGGGGCGCGCCGAAGGATCTGAACCTCTATCAGACGCAGAAGGCGCTGGACAATGCCAAGCACGCCATTAAAAAGGGCGGCATCATCATTCTTGTCGGCTCCTGCAAAGAAGGGCTCGGCGAGCACGTTTTTGAAGAGTGGATGACCAAGTCTGAAACGCCGGAAGCGATGATCGAGCGCATCGGGCGCGATTTTCAGCTCGGCGGGCACAAGGCGGCGGCGATTGCAATGGTGCTTCAAAATGCCGACATCTATCTGGTCAGCGATATGGAGCCGGAATTTGTCCGCAGCATCTTCCTCAAACCATACGCGAGCGTGCAGAGTGCCTTTGACGATGCGTTTGAAAAGCTCGGACCGGATGCGAGCGTTCTTGTGATGCCTTATGGCGGTTCGACTCTTCCGCGGGCGGAAAATGATTGAACACCTCGGTGAAAAGTAACAAAAATCTGCCTGCCGCATTGTGCGTGCATTTGCGTGCGTGAGCGTGCACGCAAAAAAACGGCAGTTTTTCGTCGGGAATATGGCGCGAATATTTCAACGAATGGGAGTTATGATAACTTCCAAAGCTTTTATGAGTTATTTTCATAAAAGGGGAACGAAGAAGCAACTTCCTTATTGAATATCAACAAATACTGGTTGTCTTTCCGCTGATCGTGATGTATAATATCTGTGATATCCCTGTGTTAAAAAATATACAAGGAGGAATAGACCATGTTTTCAAAAGAGACTGTAAAATTAGGTATCGCTCCCATTGCATGGACCAATGATGATATGCCTGAGCTTGGCGCGGAAAACACCTTTCAGCAGTGTGTCAGCGAGATGGCGCTCGCCGGCTTTACCGGCAGTGAGATCGGCAACAAATATCCTTCCGACGCGGCGGAACTGAAAAAGGCGCTCGATCTGCGCGGCATGCGCATTGCCAGCCGCTGGTTCAGCTCCTTCTTAATCACGAAGCCTTATGAAGAGGTCGAGGCAGACTTTATCCGCGAGCTTGATTTCCTCGCTGCCGTCGGCTGCAACCGCATCAACGTTTCCGAGCAGAGCCATTCGATCCAGGGTCAGCCGGAGACGCCCGTTTTTGAGAAAAAGTACGTCATGAACGATGACGAGTGGAAGACGTTCTGCGAGGGAATGAACAAGCTCGGCAAGGTCGCGCTCGACCGTGGCTTTAAGCTCTGCTTCCACCACCATAGGGGCACTGTCGTCCAGACAGAGGCCGAAGTCGACCGCATGATGGAAAACACCGATCCGCGCTATGTATTCCTCTGCTTCGATACGGGTCATTTCACGTTTGCGGGCGAGGATCCGGTAAAGGTGCTTAAAAAATATGTCGATCGTGTCGGACATGTGCATCTCAAGGACGTCCGCCCCGATGTGGTCAAGAAGGTCCATGAGAACCACTGGAGCTTCTTAAAAGCAGTCCGCGAGGGCGCGTTTACAGTGCCGGGCGATGGCTGTGTCGATTTTACGCCGGTGTTTGAAATTCTTGACAAGGCTGGCTACGAGGGCTGGCTCCTCGTCGAGGCAGAGCAGGATCCGGCAAAGGCCAATCCGCTCGAATATGCCATCAAGGCGAGAAAGTACATTGCGGAAAAAGCGGGTATCTGAACGCCTGCAACCATGCGTTATGCTCCCATGTTTTAAATTACATATTTAGGAGGAACATTAAAATGGCGAAGAAAATTCGCATCGGCGTCATCGGCGCCGGCCGTATCGGCAAGCTGCACACTGAGAATCTGGTTTTCAGTGTTAAGGGTGCAGAAGTTGCCGCGATTGCCGACGTTATGATGGACGATGCAAAGCGCGAGTGGGCGAAAGGCCTCGGGATCGAGAAGGTCGGGAACGACTATAAGGAGATCATCAACGATCCCTCGATCGACGCGATTTTTGTCTGCTCTTCGACGGATACGCACTCGATCATCTCTTATGAAGCGGTCAAAGCGGGCAAGCATGTTTTCTGCGAGAAGCCGATCGACCATGACCTCGACGAGATCCGCAAGGTTCTCGCTGCCGTAAAGGAAGCGGGCGTGAAATATCAGGTCGGCTTTAACCGCCGCTTTGATAAGAATTTCAAAGCAGTCCGCGATGCTGTTGCCGCCGGCAAGGTCGGCCGCACGGAGGTTATCAAAGTGACTTCCCGCGATCCGGAGCCCCCGCCGATCAGCTATGTCAAGGTTTCCGGCGGTATTTTCTTCGATATGATGATTCATGACTTTGATATGGTCCGCTATCTCTCCGGCAGCGAAGTTGTCGAAGTGAGCGCCAACGGCACCGTGCTTGTGAACCCGGAGATCGGCGAAGCCGGCGATGTCGACACCGCGATCGTTTCCCTCAAGTTTGCAAACGGCGCGATCGGCGTGATCGATAACTCCCGCCGCGCGGCGTATGGCTACGATCAGCGCATTGAGGTGTTCGGCTCGGAGGGCTGCATGACGGCCGACAACGAGACGGCAAACAACACCACGCTCAGCACTGCTGCGGGCGTGCTGAAGGAGAAGCCGCTCTTCTTCTTCCTCGAGCGCTATAATGAGGCGTATATCAACGAGGCGCAGTCCTTTGTCAATGCCATCGTCAATGACACCGATACCATTGTCGGCGCGATCGACGGCTTAAAGCCCGTGCTGATCGCACAGGCCGCGCAGAAGTCTCTGGAACTCGGCGGCGTTCCGGTCAAGGTCGGCGAATAAGATCAGTCTTCTGAACCGTTTGTTTTCAACAAAGGCGGGGCCCCAGGGCCCCGCCTGCTTGCGTTTATGTGGCGGGCGGGTCATGGAACGTTTTTCAAACCGCCTTGCATGTTATCTGCATGTTTTGTGGGGCTTTTTTCCATTGCGACATTTCCTGCTTGAATATCCTGGGGTTTTGAGATAAACTAAATATAATAGCAAATTTGGAATATGGCAGGTGCGCCGGCAGACGCCGGTCCTGAATAGATATATGAGAAAGAGAAAATCAAGGAGGTACATACGAATGAATTCTGCGCTGAAAAAGGCGGTTGCGTTTTGGCTGGCGCTGACGATGTTTATGGTTATGGCATGCGCCGTGAACTTCCCGGATATCACGTCGCACTGGTCGAAATCGTACGTCGAGGACATGGCCGAGCGGGGCGTGTTCCTCGGCTATGAGGACGGCACCTTCCGGCCGGAGAATAAGGTCACGAACCTTGAAATACTGATCATGCTTTCACGCCTGCCGGGGTTTGATCCTGATGTGCAGGATATGGTGTACGCAGAGTACCGCTCGTATCTTGATACGCACCTGGGGTCTGATTATTCATGGGCGCGCGAAGAGCTGGCCCTCTGCCTGGAGAGCGGTATCATCACAAAGGCAGAGTTTGAAAGCTATGCCAAAAATAAGCGCCTTGCATCCAACGCCACGCGCTCAGAGGTGGCTGTTTTCCTGGTGCGGGGCCTTGGCCTGACGGAGGAGGCGCTGGACGCCGGCAACGTGACGCTTCCCTTTGCCGATGCGGATAAGATCTCATCTGCGATCAAGCCGTACGTCTATGTGCTCAATCGGCGCCAGATCGTACAGGGAGATAACAACAACCGCTTCAATCCTGCCAACGCCATCAGCCGCGCGGAAACGGCGACGATGCTGTCGCGCGCTGCGAACTACATGGAAGAGAACGATACGGTGCTTACACTGGACGCTTATCAGGACAACGCCTTTGCTGCGGGTGAAATCGAGGATGTCGATGTGGTGGCCAGTGAGATTGTCCTGTCGCTTGAAAGTGACATTTCCGGTTCGCACAACATCTCGGTGCCGGTTTCTGCCAAAGTTTATCTGGACGGGGAGCTGTCGGTATATACGAAGCTCAAGGCCGGGCAGTATGCGCAGGTGCGCTGCGATGAGGATGACGAATACATTTCCATTTGTGCTTTTTCTGAATCTGACATGTTGGAAGGTACGGTTGTGGAGCTCGGGCGCCATTATATGACCGTGCGCGACAGCGATACAGGGAAAACGGCGCAGATCCGTCTGAACGAGCTGACGGAGGTAGCGACAGGCACAAAGACCGGCAATAACGCCGTGATCGACCTGGATGAAGATTATACGGATGTCATCTGCCTTTTAAATGGCAGCCGCGCGCTTGCAGTCGATTTTGCAGGCGGAACATACACAGAGCTGGCGGCGCTTTTGCGCGTGGAAGAGGATTCCGTCCTCCTGTCCACGTTTGACGGCGTACAGTATCAGGTTCCGGTCACATCCGCCATGAATGTGATCGTGAACGGCGTGCCGGGCAAGCTGAAGGAGGCCTATGAAGGCTGCCTTGTACGCCTGCGCGTCAATGAAGAGGACTACACGATTGAGTCGCTGTCGGTTGACACGGCGGCAACGGTTGTCTGCGGAACGGTCAAGGCTGTCACGCTCACAAGCGACCCGCAGGTGCTGTATATCACAGACACCAACACGGGGAATACCACAGGATATAACATAAAATCGGGCGCCGTAATCAAGGATGAGGGCAAGAATATCTCCGCTGCCAAAATAGAAGAAAAGGATTATGTCGTCGCAGTACAGCGCTCGAAGCTTCTGACAGAAATTTATCTTTCAAGCGGAAAGGCGCAGGTTGAAGGCACGATTAAAAAACTGTCGTTTGGCTCTACGATCTATTTGACGTTGCGGCGCGATGAGGCGGCGGACATGATTTTTGCGATCGATCCGGAGGATCTTCCGGCGGTTAAGCGCGGCGATTCGGAGAGTTCGATCGAACGGCTGATCACAGGTGACGAAGCGGTTGTCACTTTCAGCAAGGGAACGCTCACGCAGATCAGTGCAAAATCGCAGACCGCATCGGTCACCGGTACGGTGACAAAGATTGCGATGGAACTTTCCGGCAATGTACTTTCACTTAAGACAGCGGACGGCGACAAGACCTATCGGATCGGTGACAACGCTGTGATCAAGGATGAGAAAGGCGTTTCGCTTACGTTATATGACGTAAAGGTCGGCTATCAGGTGGCACTGGTCATAAACGACGAGGTGATTACCGGCATCACGGTGAAAGAAGCTGCCGCAGCGGCGGGAGAGCTGTCCGGAACGCTGGCCTTTATCAATGCCGATGCGCAGACAATCCTGGTCGAGGTGATCGACAGCACCGGCAAGCGTGTGAATATGACCATTGAGCTGGGGAGCGGCGCGAAGATATTGGGAACGGACGGTTCTACAATCAAACTCAGGAATCTCAATATCGGCGATCAGGTGCAGCTGTACGGTTCGTACGAGGGCGTCAAATTTATTCCCAGCCTGATTATTGTGAGAGTGGACTGATCCCACCGGCTAAGGTGCGATATCTGAATGGATCGACTTGTGCTTCAAAAAGGCTGCAGCAATTTGCTGCAGCCTTTTTTGCTGTACTTTGCTGTGTGTTGCAGTTGGAGAAAGCGAGATTGCT
>CAKTWY010000040.1 GCA_934630445.1 uncultured Eubacteriales bacterium | reverse complement strand
CGAGGGCGTGCTCGTCAACTCGACCCCTGCGCCCATCATCACCTACACGGCCATGGCGGACCGCATTTACATCGAGCCCATGACGCGCGAGGCCGTCGAGGAGATCATCAAAAAAGAGCGCCCGGACAGCGTGCTGCCCACGCTCGGCGGGCAGACGGGGCTCAATCTTGCGATGGAGCTGTGCGAGGAGGGCTTCCTCGACCGCTACGGCGTCAAGCTGCTCGGCGCCAAGCCGGAAACCATCGCCAAGGCCGAGGACCGGCAGATGTTCAAGGATACCATGCTCAAGATCGGCGAGCCGATCATCGCCTCCGAGGTCGTGGAGACGGTGGAGGACGCGATCCGCTTTACCGATTCCATCGGCTATCCGGTGATCATCCGCCCGGCGTATACGCTCGGCGGAACGGGCGGCGGCATCGCGTACGACCAGGCGGACCTTGAGCGCATTGCCGAGGCGGGCATCCGCCTCTCGCGCGTCAATCAGATCCTTGTCGAAAAGTGCATTGCCGGCTGGAAAGAGATCGAATACGAGGTCATGCGCGACGGCAAGGGCAACGCCATCACCATTTGTAATATGGAGAACATCGACCCGGTCGGCATCCATACGGGCGACTCGGTCGTCGTCGCGCCGAGCCAGACGCTGTGCGACAAGGAGTACCAGATGCTGCGCTCCTCGGCGCTCTCCATCATTGCGGAGCTCGGCATCGAGGGTGGATGCAACGTGCAGTATGCCCTGCATCCGGATTCGTTCGAATACGCGGTGATCGAGGTCAATCCGCGCGTGTCGCGCTCTTCTGCGCTCGCGTCGAAGGCGACCGGCTATCCGATCGCGAAGGTCGCGGCGAAGATCGCCGTCGGCTACGGCCTGGACGAGATCATGAACGCCGTCACCGGCAAGACTTACGCGTGCTTCGAACCGACGCTCGACTATTGCGTCATCAAATTCCCGCGCTGGCCGTTTGATAAATTCGTCTTTGCAGACAACACGCTCGGCACGCAGATGAAGGCCACGGGCGAGGTCATGTCCATCTCCAACTCCTTCGAGGGGGCGATGATGAAGGCCGTGCGCTCGATTGAGATGAAGCTGACATCCATGATCATGCCCAAGCTTCAGAAGCTGTCGGACGACGAGATCCGTGCGCGCGTCGGGCGCATCGACGACGAGCGGCTGTTCGCCATCTGCGAGGCGCTGCGCCGCGGCATCATGACGATCGACGAGATTTTTGAAGTCACGAAGATCGACCGCTGGTTCCTCCACGGCTTTCAGAAGATCGTGGATATGGAAAAAGCGCTTGCCTCGGCGGGAACGATCACAAAGGAGCTTTATCTGCGCGCGAAAAAGATGGGCTTCCTCGACCGGACGATCGAAGAGCTTTCCGGCAAGAGCGTGAAGGATGTCGCGCGCCTGCCGGTATACAAGACCGTCGACACGTGCGCGGCGGAGTTTGAGGCGGAAACGCCCTACTATTATTCGACCTTTGATGAGGAGAGCGAGACCAAGCCCTCCACGGGCAAAAAAAAGGTCATGGTCCTCGGCTCGGGCCCCATCCGCATCGGGCAGGGCATCGAGTTCGACTACTGCTCGGTCCACTCTGTCTGGGCGCTGAAGGAGCTTGGATGTGAGACGATCATCATCAACAACAACCCTGAGACCGTGTCGACCGACTTTGACACGGCCGACAGGCTCTACTTCGAGCCGCTCACGCCGGAGGACGTCACGGGCGTTGTGAACGCCGAGCATCCGGACGCGGCGATCGTGCAGTTCGGCGGGCAGACGGCCATCAACCTTGCCTCGCATATTGAAAAGCTCGGCGTTCCCATCCTCGGCACGCCGGCGTGGAGCATCGATGCCGCCGAGGACCGCGAGAAGTTCGACGTGATCCTCAATGAGTGCGGCATCCCCCGGCCAAAGGGCGGCACAGTCTTTACAGAAGAGGAAGCGGTCGAGGTCGCCGACCGGCTCGGCTACCCGGTGCTTGTGCGCCCGTCATATGTGCTCGGCGGCCAGGGCATGGAGATTGCCTACAAAGAGGAAGATGTGCGCGAATTCATGAGCATCATCAACCGCTATAAGCAGGAGAATCCCGTCCTGATCGACAAATACATGATGGGCCGCGAGATCGAGGTCGACGCCATCTGCGACGGCGAGGAGATCCTCATCCCCGGCATCATGGAGCATCTTGAGCGCGCGGGCGTGCATTCGGGCGACTCCATCTCCGTGTATCCGTCCATCACTATCGAGGACAAGCACAAGGAGACGATCATCGAATATACGAAAAAGCTCGCCATGAGCCTCAAGGTCGTGGGCCTTGTCAACGTGCAGTTTGTTCTGTATAATGACGAGGTATACGTCATCGAGGTGAACCCGCGCTCTTCGCGCACAGTGCCGTATATTTCAAAGATCACGGGCGTACCGATGGTCGACCTTGCCACGCGCTGCATGTTCGGCGAGCGGCTGCGTGATATGGGTTACGGAACGGGCCTTTATCCGGAGCGCGACCACTATGCCGTAAAGGTGCCGGTCTTCTCCTTCCAGAAGCTGCGCAACCTCGACACCCAGCTTGGCCCGGAGATGAAGTCGACGGGCGAGGTGCTCGGCGTGGCGGCCAATTTCAAAGAGGCGCTCTACAAGGGCCTGCTCGGCGCGGGCTTTCAGATGAAGCGAAAAGGTGCGGTCGTCATTTCCGTGCGCGACTCGGACAAGCAGGAGGCGATCAAGATCGCCGACCGCTTTGAGGGCCTCGGGTTTGACCTGTATGCGACGAGCGGCACCGCGAACGTCCTCAACCAGCACATGATCGCGACCAACGCCGTGCGCAACGTCGACGAACCGTCGCCGAACATCATCGATCTCATCCAGAGTGGGAAGATCGATTACATCATCTCCACCTCGGTCAAGGGCCGCCATCCGGAGCTCGGCTCGGTCAGGATCCGCCGCAGCGCCGTGGAGCATTCGATCCCGTGTCTGACATCGCTCGATACCGCGACGGCGCTCATCCGCTGCCTGGAGGGCGACCTGCGCATCGATAAGTGCGAGATGGTGGACATCAACAGCATCTGAGTATGCCGGCAGAGCCGGCGATCCTTTCAATATTTCGGCCAAAGGCCGCGCTGAGAGCACAAAAGACGGTATTTTGTGCTCTCAGTCATTAAATTTAGGAGTTAAGCGCCAATGAATGAAATCATATGCCCCATCCTGTCCATACAGCGGACGGGGAACGCCTTCGATTTTACGCTCGACGCTTTTGCCATGGACAAGGCCGCGCAGTGCGGCCAGTTTGTGATGGTCAAATGTGCCGAACACATGAGCCTCAGGCGTCCGATCAGCATCTGCGACGCGGAGAAGGGAACGCTGCGACTCGTCTTTGAGGCGCGCGGCGAAGGCACCAAATGGCTGTCCGAGCGCACCGTGGGGGAGAGCCTGAATCTGCTCGCGCCGCTTGGTCATGGGTTTGATTTAAGCTGCGCGGGCGAGCGGCCGCTGGTCGTCGGCGGCGGCATCGGCGTGCCGCCGATGCTCATGACGGCCAAACGCCTGAAAAACGCGTCGGCGATCCTCGGCTTCCGCACGGCGGACGCAGTGCTGCTGGAGGAGGAGTTCCTCGCCGCGTGCGAGAGTGTGCACATTGCCACGGACGACGGCAGCGCGGGCTTTCACGGCTTTGTGCCCGCGCTTTTTGAAAAGCGGATGCGGGAAGGGGCTGGCTACACCTCCGTGTTTGCCTGCGGGCCGAAGGCCATGCTTGCCGCTGTTGCAAAAAGCGCGGTGGCGGCTGGCCTCCCCTGCCAGGTGTCGATGGAGGAGCGTATGGGCTGCGGCGTCGGCGCATGCCTTGTCTGTGCATGCCAGATTGGCGGACATCATAAGCACGTCTGCAAGGACGGGCCGGTGTTTGACGCGCGCGACGTGGACGAATTCTTTCCGAAGGAGGCGGGGGTATGACAAAGCCGGATATGCGGGTGAATCTGTGCGGAGTGGAGCTGAAAAATCCCGTTGTCACAGCGTCCGGGGCGTTCGGCTTTGGGCATGAGTACGCTGCCTTTTATGACCTGGCGCGCCTGGGCGGCATCGGCACGAAAGGCCTCACCCCTGCGCCGCGCGAGGGCAACCGCGCGCCCCGCATCGCGGAGACGCCTATGGGCATCCTCAACAGCGTCGGTTTGCAGAATCCGGGCGTCGACGCGTTTATCCGGGAGGAGATGCCTTATCTCAGGCAGTTTGACACGAAGATCATCGCCAATGTCGCAGGCAACACCGTTGAGGAATACTGCGGAATCGTCGAAAAGGTGTCGGACGCGGGCGTCGACCTGATCGAGATGAATATTTCCTGCCCGAACGTAAAGGCGGGCGGGATGGCCTTCGGTACTTCGTGCGTCATGGTGGGCGAGGTGGTCTCGGCGGCAAAAAAACATGCGAAGCGCCCGCTGATCGTGAAGCTTTCGCCGAACGTGGCGGATATCGCAGAGATCGCGCGCGCGGCAGAGGCCGCCGGCGCGGACGGACTGTCGCTGATCAATACCCTCCTTGGGATGAAAATCGACGTCAATACCAGACGGCCCATCCTGTACCAGAAGATGGGCGGCCTTTCCGGCCGGGCGGTGCACCCGGTGGCGGTGCGCATGGTCTATCAGGTCGCAAAGGCTGTAAAGGTGCCGCTGATCGGCATGGGCGGCGTTGCCACGGCCGAGGACGCGGCCGAGCTGATGCTCGCGGGCGCGTCTGCGGTGGCGGTCGGTACGGCGTGCTTTTTAGACCCATATGCGCCGCTGCATATCATCGACGGCCTTGAGCGCTACTGCGCCGAGCACGGCGTCGCCGCCGTGCGGGAGCTGACGGGCGCGGTGAAAGACTGACCGGGGAGAGAACAGAATGACAAATATCTATCTGATCCGCCACTGCGAGGCGGAAGGCAATGTATTCCGCCGCTGCCATGGATGGTATGATGCCGATATCACCGCGCGCGGCGCGCGCCAGAGCGAGCTGGTGGCCGAGCGCCTGTGCGGCGAGCCGATCGAAAAAATCTATTCCAGCGACCTGTACCGCGCGCGCCGTACGGCAATGCCGCTCGCGCGTATGAAGGGGCTCGGCATTATTCCGGTGCAGGGCCTTCGGGAGATCAATCTCGGCTTCTGGGAGGATAAAATGTGGGGAGAGCTGCCCCTCGAATACCCCGAGCAGTTCGGTTACTGGGAGCGCGAGCCGTTTCGGTGTGTGCCGGAAGGCGGAGAGAGCGTGCGCCGCGTCGGCGAGCGGATGTACGCGACGATCGCGCGTCTGGCGGAGGAAAATGAGGGGAAAACCATTGCCTGCTTTTCCCACGGGGCGGCGGCGCGCAGCTTCCTTTGCCTGGCGCTCGGCAAGCCGCTTGAGGAAATCAAAACGCTCGGCTGGTGTGAAAATACGGCTGTTTCGCATCTGACATACGACGGAGAGCGCTTTCATGTCGTGTATTATTATTCGGATGAACATCTGAAGCAGGCGGAAGGCACGCTTGCCAACCAGAACTGGTGGCGGGCGGGTGACGATCCGCGCCGCCATAACCTGCGTATGCGCGCGGCCGTTCTGCCCGAAGACCTGGATCTCGTGGAGCATTATGCGCATCTCTTTTTTAAAAGCGCATACGGCAGTGACGAGATTTTAGACCACGAGGGATATGCCAGGTTGGTCGATCGCCTTGCCCTGGACGAGGACGGCGCATCCTTTGCCATGTCAGTGGACGAGCCGGTCGGCATGATCCTGGTCGACTTTGAGAACACGGATTACGAGAGCTGCGCCTTTATCCGCACGCTTGCGGTGGACGAACAGTACCGCGGCGCGGGCTTTGCCCCGCAGCTGCTGGGCCATGCGGTCAGCCGCGCGCGTTCGCGCGGCCTGCGAAATCTGCGTGCGAACGTGGCGAAAACGAATGGGCGCGCGCTTGCATTTTATCAGAAATACCACTTCGCCCCGGCAGGGGAGGATGAAAAGCACATCGTCATGATGCGCAGTGTCAAAGTGGACTCGATGCTGCGCCCGTAGCATACAGATATTTGAAAGAGAGGGAAAATGCATGAAACGCACCGATTACCTTTCGTGGGACGCTTATTTTATGGGTGTTGCACTTCTGTCCGCGCAGCGCAGCAAAGACGCCGGCACACAGGTCGGCGCGTGCATTGTGAACAGTGATCATAAGATCCTGTCCGTCGGTTACAACGGCATGCCCACCGGCTGCCCGGACGACCACATGCCGTGGGAACGCGAGGGCGCGCCGCTGGAGACGAAGTATTTCTACGTCTGCCATGCAGAGCTGAACGCCATCCTCAATAACGACGGCGGCTCTTTGAAAGGCGCGAAGCTGTATGTCACGCTTTTCCCCTGCAACGAGTGCGCCAAGGCGATCATCCAGTGCGGGATTCGCGAAGTCGTGTATATGTGCGACAAATACGCCGACACTGACGCGACGATCGCCTCAAAGCGCATGTTTGACATGGCGGGCGTACGGTATACGCAGTACCTGCCGCAGGGGAAGGACATCACTCTCTCGCTGTAGCGCGCAGAAATGGCAGCGTCCGAAATTGTACTCGCTTTGCATGCAGGCGCAAAAAGTCAAATCCGGCTTTTTGCGCCTGCATACTTTTAAAAATGGCTCTGTATCTGAATAAAAACGTGTTAACGGCCGTATAACAGTTGACAAACTGTACAGAATGCGATATGATAAAGAAAAAAGTTAGCATTAGCTAACTTTTTGCGGTCAAATCGGGGAGGGAATTGTATGAAATCGATTTTATGGGCGGCGGGGGGAACGGGTTTTACGTTTTTGATGACTGCGCTCGGCGCCTCGCTTGTATTCTTTTTCCGCAGGAAGGTCAGCGACAGCATCCAGCGTGTGTTTTTAGGCTTTGCAGCCGGGATCATGATCGCCGCGTCGGTGTGGAGCCTTCTGATTCCGGCGATGGAGGAGGCGGAGGCTGCGGGCACGAACGCACTTTTTCCGGTAGCGGGCGGTTTTGCTCTCGGCGTGGGATTTTTGATGCTGATGGATGAGCTGCTTCCACATCTGCATCCAGGAGCGAAGGCGGCGGAAGGCGTGCCGACGGCGTGGCGGCGCAGTACGCTTCTGACCTTTGCCGTGACGCTCCATAATATTCCGGAGGGGATGGCGGTGGGGCTCACGTTCGCACTTGCCGCGCAGCATGGCAGCGATCCGGCCGCATATACCGCGGCAGCGGCGCTTGCCTTGGGGATGGGTATCCAAAACTTTCCTGAAGGGGCGGCGGTGGCGCTGCCTTTGAGACAGGAAGGCATGCCCGCCTGGAAGGCATTCCTGTACGGCGCGTTTTCCGGTGCGGTCGAGCCGGTTTTCGGCATCCTGACCGTCCTTATCGCAGGCAGCATCCAGCCGGCAATGCCGTGGCTTCTCGCCTTTGCAGCAGGGGCGATGCTGTATGTTGTGGTCGAGGAGCTGATCCCGGAAGCGCATCTGGGAGAGCATTCGAATATCGGCACGCTGAGTGTGATGGCCGGATTCCTTCTGATGATGGTGCTCGACGTTGCGCTCGGATAAACCGTTTTTCAGTCCGGATACGGATCGCGTCTCTGCGTACGGCCGAGCAGATAGTCTGTCGAGGTGTGATAAAGTTCCGCCAGCTTGATGAGGATATCCGTTGGAATATCACGGATTCCTTTTTCGTAGCGCAGGTACTGTGGCTGCTTCATATGAAGGAACTGGGCGACCTGTGTTTGGGTCATATCGTGATCTTCGCGCATATCGCGCAGACGGGGATAGTAGTTCATAAACGCCTCCGGTATGCTGTCAATATAATCGAATGATTATATTGACAGCATACCGCAGAGGTGTTATAATATACTCGATTTATAACCATATAGTTATAAAAAGGCCAAATCCATTTGTCAGACAGGCTGTTGCTTTCAGGATAGGCATTGAACAAAATCCAATTAAATGGGGATGTTTTGTGCTGCTTCAGCGGCTGAAATGCGATTGAGCTGTGCATACGCAGCAAAATAAAAGCTGCGCGGTGTAAAACACCGCGCAGCCAGTATGCCGGAAACAGCGTTATTCCTTAACGGAAGCAAACATGAAATACTTGTATCCGAGCGGGGAGGCCCACGCACCCTCAAGCTTATCGCTCATGAGGTACAGGTCTACATAGTAATAGATCGGGCAGAGCATCCACTCGTCAAAGATGATGTCCTCCGCCTTGTGCATCTTCTCAAAGCGCTCGAGCGGATCGGAAGAGGACTTGACTTCGGAGATGAGCTTATCGTACTCGGCGTTCGACCACTGGGCGTCGTTGTTGCCGCCGCCGGTGATCCACATGTCGAGGAAGGAGATCGGGTCGTTGTAGTCGCCAAGCCAACCGTTGCGGGCGATATAATAGTCGCCGTTCTTACGGGTGTTGAGGAAGGTACCCCATTCCTGCGAGACAAGGTTGACGTTGACGCCGAGCTTCGCCCACATGTTCTGAAGTGCTTCGCCGACCTGCTGGTGGGCGGTGCCTTCGTTATACAGATACTCGATCGTCGGCAGGCCTTCGCCGTTCGGGTAGCCGGCCTCTGCAAGCGCCTTTTTCGCCTCTTCGAGGTTTGCCTCATAAGCCTCGGCAGAGGGATCGAAGTAGTCGCCGCCCACATCGCGGAACTCCTTCGTCGGATCGGAAGCGTCCGTCAGACCCGTGGCGACAAAGGCGCCTGCAGGCTGCTGGCCGGACTTGCCGATATTTTTGCAGATATAGTCACGGTCTACCGCAAGGGTAAGCGCCTTGCGGACAAGGGGATTATTGAGGGGTTCTTTCTGCGTGTTGAAACTGATGTAGTAGGTGCCGAGCTGGCCGGCAAGATAGAAGTCGGACTTATCTCTCCAGGAGTCGATTTCATCGTTGGGCATCGAGTCGGCAAAGAGGATGTCGCCCGTCTGATAAGCGGAGAGGATAGAGTTGTCATCTTCCATCAGGACGAACTTGATGGAGTCCGGGCCGAGCGCGTCGACGTTCCAGTAGTTCTCGTTCTTGACATACGTCATGTGCGAGGACGGAACCCACTCGGTCATCTTGTAAGGGCCGTTGCCGATGTAGGTGGCAGCTTCGACAGCCCAGGCTTCGCCGTTGGCTTCCACAGTGGCCTTCTGCACGGGGCTGAAGGTCGGGAAAGCGGTGAGTTCAAGGAAGTAAGGGGTGTTCGCGACGAGCTTGACCTCTAAGGTCTTCTCATCGATCGCCTTGACCTGAAGCTTCGTCAGATCGATGTTGATCTTGGACATATCGGGCTCTTCTTTCCCGTACTCGGGATTCTCGAGATCGAGCGCTTCGGCATAGCCCGCGATGCTTTCAAACATGTAAGCATAGTCGGAAGCGGTGTTCGGGTCGATCGCGCGCTGCCAGGACCAGACAAAGTCCTCGGCGGTGAGCGGCGTGCCGTCGGACCACTTCAGACCGTCGCGCAGGTGGAAGGTGTAGGTCAGGCCGTCGTCAGAGACATCGCAGCTCTCAGCCTGGCCGGGGATCGGCGTGCCGTTTTCATCCAGCGTGTAGAGACCTTCGAAGCCGTGGATGATGAGCGTTGCGCCGTCGACCGCGGAGTTCAGCGCCGGGTCGATGGTGTCGGGGTTCGGGCCGATGCAGACGGACAGCTCCTGTGCGGCCGTGCCGGACGGTGTTTCAGAAGGCGTCGTCGTGCCGGGGATGGTGCTTGGCGTGCTGCCCTCTCCACCGCATGCCGTAAGCACGAGGGAGAAAGTCATGACAACAGCCAGAAGCAGTGCCAGCTTTTTCATTGTTTGTTCCTCCTCAGTGAAATATCTAAAATTCGCACGCGATGCGTGCAACTTCACTGCTCAATAAAAGTGCTGTAAAAAACAAATGAGCGGTTGTGTAATTGTACCAAGTTTAATTGCACTTGTCAAGATGATGACATGCAGCAAAATGACCAGGCTGGACTTCGCGCAGCGCAGGCTCTTCCTTGACGCAAAGCTCTGTCGCATACGGGCAGCGCGTGCGGAAACGGCAGCCTGACGGCGGGTTCAGGGGGCTTGGTACGTCGCCCTCGAGCACGATTCGCTTCTGCGTGCGGCTCGTCTTCGGGTCAGGAAGGGGAATTGCTGAAATCAGGCTCTTTGTATACGGATGCAGGCTGTGGAACGTCAGCTCGTAGCTGTCGGCCAGCTCAACGAGCTTGCCCAGATACATGACGCCGATGCGGTTGGAGATATGCTTTACGATCGACAGGTCGTGCGCGATAAAGAGATAGGTGAGGCCCATCTCCTCCTGCAGCTCCTCAAACATGTTGACGATCTGCGCCTGAATGGAAACGTCGAGCGCGGAAACCGGCTCGTCGCATACGATGAATTCAGGGTTGACCGCAAGGGCACGCGCGATGCCGATGCGCTGGCGCTGTCCGCCGGAAAATTCATGCGGGTAACGGTTGGCATGCTCGGAATTGAGGCCGACGCGGCGCAGCATCTCGATGATCTTTTCGTTGCGTTCTTTTTTGTTCGACGCCAGCTTATGAATATCAATCGGCTCGCCGACAATGTCGCCGACGGTCATGCGCGGGTCGAGCGAAGCATACGGGTCCTGAAAAACGATCTGCATCTTGCGCCGGTACGGCAGCATTTTTGCGTGCGTGATGTCCTGCCCGTCGTAAAAAATCTTGCCGGCCGTCGGCTCATAAAGCCGCAGAAGCGTGCGCCCGGTCGTGGTCTTGCCGCAGCCGGATTCGCCCACGAGGCCGAGCGTCTCTCCGCGGTCGATGGAGAAGGATACGTCGTCGACGGCCTTGACGTAGCGGCGCTCAAAAAGCTTGTCGCTCGCTGCGGGAAAATACTGTTTTAAATGCTGTACTTCAACAAGTTTGCTCATTTGCTTTCCCCTCCCGCGGCGTTTTGATAAGCTTCCTTCTGGATCAGCCAGCATGCGCTGTAATGCTCATCGCTGATGTCGGTATAAGGGGGCATTTCGCGCAGGCAGACCTTCATGCACTGGCTGCAGCGCGGCGCGAAGGGGCATCCCTTCGGGGGATTGAGCATATCGACCGGCGTGCCCTCGATGGGAACAAGCTTTTCATGCTCCCTGGCCGTGAGCTTCGGGATCGAGCGCAGCAGCCCTTTCGTGTACTCATGCTTCGGATTATAGAAAATATCGTCCGCCGTGCCGTATTCGATAATCTTGCCGGCGTACATGACGGCGATCTTGTCGCACATATTGGAAACGATGCCCAGATCGTGTGTGATCATGATGATCGACATGCCGATCTTGTTCTTCAGATCCATCATCAGTTCGAGGATCTGCGCCTGGATCGTCACATCGAGCGCGGTGGTCGGTTCATCCGCGATGAGCAGCTTCGGTTCGCAGGCAAGGGCGATGGCGATCATCACCCTCTGGCGCATACCGCCAGAAAGCTCATGCGGGTATTGCTTCAGCCGCTTTTCCGGCTCATTGATGCCGACGAGCGTCAGCAGCTCCACTGCGCGGGCATGCGCCTCTTTTTTTGTCTTTTTTGAGTGCAGAAGGATAACCTCGCGTATCTGATTGCCGATGGTGTAAACGGGGTTCAGGCTCGTCATCGGGTCCTGAAAAATGATGGAGACTTCATTGCCGCGCATATGCTGCATCTGCTTCTCAGTCATATCATTGATGCGGTGGCCGTTAAAATCGATCGTGCCCCCGATGAGACGTCCGGGATAGGCGGTCAGCCCCATGAGCGAGTACGCCGTGACGGACTTGCCGCTGCCGGATTCGCCGACGATGCCCAGGACCTCGCCTTCTTTCAATTGAAGGGAGACGTCGTTGAGCGCTTTCACTTCGCCTGCCGGCGTAAAAAAGGAGAGTCGCTCGTTTTGAATGTCCAGTAAATATTCGCTCATATCACAGCTCTCCTTTCGTCAGTTTTTCAGCTTCGGGTCAAACGCATCGCGCAGGCCGTCGCCGAAGAGATTGAATGCGAGAATGATCAGGCTGATGAGGATCGAGGGGGCGAGCAGACGGTGCGGGTACGTCGAGATGCCGCCGATGGCCTGCGAGGCGAGACTTCCGAGAGAGGGCATCGGGGCATTGACACCCAGGCCCAGGAAGCTCAGAAAGCTCTCCGTGAAGATCGAAGACGGGATCTGCAGCGTCGTCATAACGATCAGCGTACCGATGCAGTTGGTGAGCAGGTGCTTTTTGATGATCCGGCCGTGCGACGCGCCGAGTGCGCGTGCGGCGGTGACGTATTCCTGCTCTTTGAGAGCGAGAATCTGGCTGCGGACCATGCGGGCCATACCGACCCAGTAAAGGAGCGAGAACGTGATGAAAATACTGATCAGGCCCACGCCGACGACATTGATCCACGCAAAAGCCGGCGAACTGTCGGCCAGCGTCTGCAGGGGGAACTTAAGCGTCGCGGCCAGGAGGATAACGATCAGCATGTCGGGCACCGTATAAATGATATCGACGATACGCATCATGATGATGTCGATCCAGCCGCCAAAGTAGCCCGCGATGGAGCCGTACAGCGAGCCGATGATTAAAATCAGGGCGCTGGCGACGATACCCACAAGCATGGAGATGCGCGCGCCCATCATCAGGCGCACGGCGAGGTCACGCCCAAGCGAGTCGGTGCCCATGAAGTGTGGGAAAACGAACTCTCCCGCCTCTTTGCGCGCCAGCTCTTCCTCAGAATATTCCATAATACCGAGATTTTCGCTTCCGCGGATCTGCTCTTCATAGGAATACGGATAAAAGGATGGAACAATAAACGCAAAGAACATAATGATAATGAGCACAAAAAAGGACACCATCGCGACTTTATTTTTTTTCAGCCTGCGAAGGCCGTCGTGAAAGAAGTTGACGCTTTCGCGCATGACGACAAGGCTTTCCTTCTCCTCCGGCGCAGCCGGGAGAAAATCATCCGGGTCAAGCTGAAAGCTGAAGGGATTTTTCTTATTCATTTGACGATCCTCCTTATCTGAGCTTGATGCGCGGGTCGACGATCTTATAGACGATATCGACCACAACGTTCATCGTGATGATGAGGAACGCAAGGAAAATCGTCGTGCCCATAATGAGCGGATAGTCGCGTCCGGTGATGGAACTGATGAAAGAGTCGCCCAGGCCGGGGATGGTGAAGATCTTCTCTACGATAAAACTGCCGGTGACAGTGTACGCAAGGAGCGGCCCCAGGTATGTGACGACGGGGAGAATGGCGTTGCGCAGCGCATGCTTGAAGAGCATTTTCAGCGTGCTGAGGCCTTTTGCCTTGGCGGTGCGCATATAGTCCTGGCCGAGCACATCGAGCATCGACGAGCGCATCAGACGCGAGATGTATGCGGTCGGATACAGCGCGAGCGAGGCCACGGGCATGATATAGTGCAATGGGCTTGTCAGCCCAAACGTTGGCAAGGCGTTTAGTTGTACGCCGAAGACGTATACAAGCACCGTACATACCACGAAGCTCGGTACGGCGATGCCGCATGTCGCCACAACCATCATCGCGTTGTCAAACCACTTGCCGCGCGAGAGCGCGGCGATCGATCCGACCGGCACGCCGATGAGCACCGCCACCAGGATGGAGATGCCGCCGAGCTTTGCCGACACCGGAAAGCGTGAGGCGATGATCTGATTCACCGTGCGGCCGCGCTGTTTGAGCGAGTTGCCCAGATCGCCATGGATCAGGCGGGAAAGATAATTTTTATACTGTACCGGAACCGGGTCGTTGATGCCGTATTTCTCATTCAGGGCCGCAAGTGTTGCCGCGCTTGGCGCCTTTTCCGACAGAAACGGGCCGCCCGGAACAAGGAACATGAGAAAGAATGTGATTGTTGAGACGATAAACAGGGTAAAGATCGCGAGGATTACCCTTTTTATGATGTACTTTGCCATTTAACATAACTCCTTCGCTGTCTTTCTATAAAAAACAATTTTTTGCCTGCGGCATGAAATAAGGCGTTCAAATCGGACTGGTTCGAACGCCGCGCAAAGACCTTCTCATAAGTATGATATACTATCATAGCCTATTTTCAGCGTTTTGTCAATTTTCTCACAAAAAGAATTGCAGGAAATGATTCATAGGGCTGCAGATGCGCGGCCTTTCAAATAGGTGCTGGAAATTGCTAACAAAAACGGGTATAATAGTGGCAAAGACAGGAGGAATCAATATGAAAAAGCTATTGATCGTTGTGGATTATCAAAATGATTTCGTGGATGGAAGCCTTGGATTCCACGGAGCGGAGAAGCTGGAAAACGCGATTTGCACTAAGGTGGAAGCCTATCTTGCAAATCGCGATGCGGTCGTCTATACGCTCGATACACACGGTGCGCAGTACCTTTGTACGCGTGAGGGCAAATGTCTTCCAGTGGCGCACTGTCTGCGCGCAACGGAGGGCTGGAAGCCTTACGGAAGGCTTGAAAAGCTGCTTTCCGGATGTGTATGTTTGGAAAAAAATACATTTGGAAGCACTGCGCTTCTTCGATATCTTGCGGCGGAAGCGTTCGATGAAATCGAGCTGTGCGGGGTGGTGACGAATATGTGCGTCCTCTCCAATGCCGTGATTGCTCAGGCAGCTCAGCCCGAGGCGGAAATTGTCATAGACGCGCAGGCCGTCGGTTCATTCGATGCGGCCATGGGAGAAAAGGCGCTCGATGTGATGGAATCCATGCAGATGCGCGTGATCAACCGCACATGAGTGCGCGGGCGGATAAATATTCTGACAGAGGGATTCTTATGCCGCAAAGACGGCCCGGCCTCACAGCAGGTAAAAATGTGCGCCATGGGCGGCTTCCGGGAGAAGACAGCCGCTTCGCATACACTTGCGGACGCGGCTGCGGCGGCATGTGCGCACGGAGGTGATCCTAGTTTGTCCGCGCAGGAAAAAGATAACGCAGAAAAATTTGATAAAAAATTTTTACAGTTCAAAGCGCACAAAAATTTGACGATGCGCGCAGGTGCGCTCACCCTGCGCCTGCTTGACGGGGGCGACGCGGCGGCGCTGACGCAATGGCTTGGCGACGCGCGCGTGCTTGCGTTTTATGAAGGGCGCGACCGGGCGCACACGCCGGAGATGGTGCACACGCATTTTTACCGCGCAGATGGCGTGCTTCGTATGATGGCGCTGCTGAATGGTACGCGCGTCGGCTACCTGCAGATGTATCCGCTTTCAGAGGAAGAGCGTGCGGCGTATGGCTGCGGCGAGGTGCGCGCCTGCGGGCTTGACCTTTTTATCGGTGAGCCGGAGTTGTGGGGAAAGGGTCTCGGCAGGCGGATGGTGGCGGCGGCGCTCAGCTGGCTTTTTGACGTGTGCGGCGCGCAGGCGGCGTATCTTGACCCGCGCGAGGAAAATGTGCGCGCCATCCGCTGTTACAAAGCGTGCGGCTTCGTGTGCAAAAAGCGTCTGCCCGCTCATGAAATGCATGAGGGCGCACTAAGAG
>CAKTWY010000039.1 GCA_934630445.1 uncultured Eubacteriales bacterium | reverse complement strand
CATGTATGCGGTCCTGTATGCGTCATGCATCTTTTCGCGGGCGGAAAAGAATACGGGAACGGCCTGCGGCGCGGCGGAACGACATTCCGCCGCGCCGCAGCGCATATAGATAAAACCGCGGGGCGCCGGCCCCGCGGTTTTTGGGGAATACAGAGAATAGGTTTCCCTTATGCTCGCCAGTACTTGTCAAACGTTTCGCGGATGAGGGAGACATAGCGGCGTACTTTCGGCAGATTTCCGTGCAGAAGATAGATGTCGCGCTGGGAAACTTCAAGCTTGCATTCGCTTGCAGCCTGTGCGGTTTCACGGAAATAGGCGCGCACGGCGTCTTCATCCAGTTCTCTTTGAATACCAAGGAGGTTTGCCGTGGGCTTCCTGTGGAAGACGATTTCACGCCCACGCAGACGTTCGCCCATAAAGTACTCGTCACACCAGGCGGAGATGGACACCTTGCGCAGGTTCGGCAGTGTTTCAATGCATCCATCCCAGAAACGGTGCACCGCTTCGCAGCAGCCGTAGGAAATGGCTCCGAAACGTGCGGCGAGCTTCATATAATGATCGATAATAAATTCCTTATACATTTCCGGAGCGACGTCATTCATTTCTTCTGCATCAAGATAGCCCCAGAGATCTTTTGTTGTGAGGCCCTCGCCTTCAGACGGCAGCGAGTCCGTAAAGCAGTATGATCCCTCCAACAGGGGTTCATCGCCGCAGGCCGGCAGAAGCACGCCGGATTTTTCCAAAAGGTCGCAGTACGTGTCATAGTCGTCAACAAGGCGGGAGGTCATCTCGTGTACGCGTTCCGGCGCGTCGTAGAGGGCGACGTACAGATCTTCCATGCTGATACGCTCCATGATATCGAATGCGACACCCATGGGAACGGACATGCCTGCCCGGCGCGCAGGCAAGAGGTCGCCGAAAAGCTCGTTCAGCTCCCGTACTTCGCGCTCGGTGGCCGCTACGTTCAGGCGTATCGTTGAAGGGGCGATCAGATGCCAGTCCTGCTCGAGATCATGAAAATAGGTTTCGCAGTGCTGGCCGGCGCCGTTGACGCTCCTTCCGTTCGCTACGGTGCTCATACGGGTGGGGAGGCCGAAGGGAACAAAGTCTTTTTTCAGCTGCACGTTGTAGTAGGGCCGCACAGGGGTATCATCGCCGAACATTTCATAAGGAATGACGGCGGCGAGAAGCTGCTCTTCAATTTTGCGCGCGCTCTCCCCCTCGCATTGCATAAGTTCGGGAAGAATATGTTCGGCAAAGGTCCACAGTTCAATCGTCACCATGGGGCGGGACGCATGCTTGAAGCTGCCGTGTGCGCGCCAGTCGGCATATATGCGGCGCATATCATCACTTTGCGCAACTTCCATCTGATGCGCGGCGAGCGCGCGCAGGCGGGAACGGTCTTTTTCAGAGATTGTCTTCATTATGTGCCCTCATCTTTCTTTGAAAACAAAACACTTTTATCGTGCGCGGATATTGTATGACACCAGTGTATCAAGCGCGAAAATGCTTGTCAAGACGTATATGTATCGATACACAAATAGTGACTGATTGCTGCGAAATAAAATGCAGGCGGTGCCTCGCACGGGCGCAGACATTGCGCGCGGGCAGCCTTTGCCGCCGCCCGCGCGCAATGTCTGTATTTGACGGTTCGGCCGATCGGGATATAGAAAAGTACTGCTTCAGCAGGCGATTATCCCAGATGCTCGACGGCCACACCCGTATAGTAGGTTTTTAAAATTTCGATCCATGACCTGCCCTGAAGCGCCAGTTCCTTTGCGCCATACTGGCTCAGCCCCACGCCGTGGCCGTAACCGGTCGTGTTGAACACGATCGAGTCCTCTTTCGGCGTGATGGTAAAATTGGTGGAGTTTAAGCCGAACATCTCGCGAAGTTCTGTTCCAGGGATGCGTACGCCGCCGACAAGAACGTTGAGGATTCCGCCCGCTCCTGAGCGCCTGGAATCGCGAAACCATGTGTTTGGCGCGCCGTCGACTGCGGCCTCGGGGTATGCCGCGCGCACCGTCTCGCGAAAGTCAGAGGCGGCCACCTCCACCGACGCACGATAGTTTGGAGAAGCGGAGCCGTCCGGCGCCTGCACGCTTTTCAGATACGGCGTTTCCGTTCCCCACACGTCTGCTGCATTCTCCGTGCGCGGACCGGATGCAGAGTGGAAGACTGCGGCGATCGGCTCGCCATTGTACTTGACGATCATACCGTCCGTATCCGTCACGGCGTTTTCGATCACGGCTTCATAGCGCTCATAGTCCTCCCCCCACATGGCGCGGCGCTTCTCCACATCGGCAAAGGCCTTGCAGTGGTGGTAATCGTCGCATACAACAGCGCCCATGTGTTCGTCCGGGTTGGCGGCGCCAAGCTCCAAAAGACGCATTTTATATACCGTATAAGTGCGCGCTGCGGCGGCCTGCGCCTTGAGCGCCTCGTCGGGAAAGGAAGCAGGCATTTCTGCGGCCACGACGCCGATCAGATATTCTTTCATTGAAAGCTCCTGTACTTCTCCGCCGATCAGCGCCTTAACGGTGAGCGTGTCATCACTCGTGCGCACATCAGTCTGTACCTCTTCGGGCGGCGGCTCGGCGGGAAGCGTGTCCACCGGCGCGGCGGCGCTGATGTTATCGCTCAGCTGAAACGGTTCACTTTTGCGCAGCACGACCAGACAGGAAAGAAACAGCGTCGCGGCCATGACCCATGAAAGCAGCACAATTTTTTTCAAATCGATCTTCCTTTCATACATCCTCAAAATTTGCAAGATAAATAATTTAACATTGCATATTGACAGAAGAGATAGTTTATATTATAGTATGAATACTATATTTTGCAGGATGGAGATGTTGTTGATGCAAAATCATTCCACGGAGTACCTCCAATATCTATGCGGTCAGTTTGAGGAAAATAACCGCTTCAAACCGGAGATGTACACAACTTATGACGTCAAGCGCGGCCTGCGAAATGCGGACGGCACCGGCGTGCGCGCGGGCCTGACTTTTATCGGCGATGTGCATGGCTATATCGTCAGTGAAGGGGAGCGGATCCCGGTGGAAGGCAAACTCACCTACCGCGGGATCGATATCAACGATTTGATTGAAGGCTTCGTCAAAGACGACCGCTTTGGCTTTGAAGAGACGGCGTATCTGCTCCTGGTGGGGAAACTGCCGACTGCGGCGGAGTTGAAGGAATTTACGCGCATCATCGGCGATCACCGCCCTCTGCCGGAGAATTTTACAGAGGATATGATCATCAAAGCCCCTTCGGTCGACATCATGAACAAACTTGCGCGTGCGACGCTCGCGCTTTATTCCTATGACGACAACCCGGACGACTGCAGCCTGCAGAACCTGTATCACCAGGCCATCTCTCTGATCGCGCGCTATCCTGCCATCATCGCGCATTCCTACCGCACGAAGAAGCACTATTTCGATCATAAGAGCCTTGTGCTGCACAACCCCTCGCCCGACAAGACCACAGCGGAAAATCTGCTCGCCATGGCGCGTCCGGACGGGAATTATACGCAGGAGGAAGCGAAGCTTCTGGATCTGTGCCTCGTGCTGCACGCAGAGCATGGCGGCGGAAACAACTCGGCGTTTACATGCCGTGTGCTTTCCTCCTCCGGAACGGACACGTATTCGGCCATTGCGGCGGCAGTTGGCTCGCTCAAGGGGCCGAAGCATGGCGGCGCGAATATCAAAGTTGAGCAGATGTTTGCCGATATCCGCGAGCATGTCACGAACTGGGACAGCGAGGGGGAGGTTGCCGACTACCTCGTCAAGCTCATCAATCGCCAGGCAGGGGACCGCAGCGGTTTGATTTATGGCATGGGGCATGCGATCTACACACTGTCCGACCCGCGTGCGGTGCTGCTGAAAAAATATGCGCGCAAGCTTGCCGAGCAGAAGGGGTATCTGGACGAATTTAACCTCATCGAGCTTGTTGAGCGTCTGACGCCGGAGATTTTTGCTTCCGTCAAGGGTGACAGCAAGGTGATGTGTGCCAACGTGGATATGTACTCGGGTCTTGTATACAAAACGCTCGGTATTCCGCGTGAGCTTTATACCCCGCTGTTTGCCGCGTCGCGCATCGTCGGCTGGATGGCGCATCGCATCGAAGAGGTGCAGATCGGCGGGCGCATCATGCGCCCGGCATATAAGTCGCTGTCGCGCGGGCAGGCGTATATCCCTATTCTTTAAATAAAAGCGTAAAAACAGCATGACGGCCGCGGCGGTGCTCCGAACAGGAGCTCCGCCGCGGCTTTTGTGTTAAATACAGTATGCGCCTCATATAAATGGATGTACCCGCGCCGCAGGCCACGCGCGGCAGTCAGGGGCAATTTTGGAGGAATGCATGATTATGGAGCAAAAGGCAAGCAAAAAAGCGCAGCCGGCCGTGGCATACGTGCCAGTTCCCGAAGAGCAGCAGCCGCTGGAAGGCTCCGGCACAATACAGGTGCAGGTGCTGGCGGGCAGACAGTCGCTTCCGCTGCCGGACGCCGATGTGACCATCACACGCCGGCTGAGCGTGACGGACGTACTGGATGTAGCGCGGCTTAAAACCAATATCAGCGGCCTGACGCCGGAAGTCCGGGTGCCGGCGCCGTCGGCGGAGTATGCCGAGAGACCGAATGGTCCGCAGCCGTTCGCCGTTTATCAGGCAAAGGTGGAATATCCCGGATATGTGACGCAGGAGGAAATGCCGATCTTTGTGTTCGGAAATTCGCGCGCCTTTCTGCCGGTGGCGATGATCCCGGTTCCGGCTGCGAGCACTGAGGTGATCCCGCCGAGGCGCGAGGAGGACAGAACATGACGCCAGAAGTACAGGGGCCAACAGGCATCCCCTATATACCGGAAAATATCGTCGTCCATCTTGGACGGCCGGACCAGTATGCGCAGAACGTGACGGTGTCGTTCCCTGATTATATCAAAAACGTGGCGTCCAGCGAGATCTATCCGACCTGGCCTGAAAGTGCGCTGCGCGCGAATATTTATGCACAGATATCATTTGCGCTGAACCGCGTCTATACAGAGTGGTACCGCAGCCAGGGCTATGATTTTGATATCACCTCATCCACGGCATACGATCAGTCGTTTGTAAACGGCCGGAATATTTTTGACAACATCGACGCGCTCGTGGACGAAATTTTCAACGATTATCTGCGCCGGCAGGGAACGCTCAGCCCGCTCTTCGCGCAGTACTGCAACGGAACGACCGTTACGTGCGAGGGCCTGTCGCAGTGGGGCTCGGTCGATCTTGCAAATCAGGGCTATACGCCGTATGAGATCCTTCAGTATTATTACGGAGACGACATCGATATCGTACGCGACGCGCCCGTGCGGACCAATATCGAGTCGTATCCGGGCACGCCGATTCGCCGGGGAGACACGGGGAATTATGTGCGCAACATTCAGATGAAGCTCAACCGCGTTTCTGCGGATTATCCGGCCATCCCAAAGATCAACCCTGTGGACGGTATTTTCGGAGAAAATACGGAGGAGGCCGTAAAGGCGTTTCAGCGTATCTTCAATCTCACTCCGGACGGCATTGTTGGGAAAGGCACCTGGTACAGGCTGCAGTTTATTCATACGTCCGTTCGCCGTCTGGCGGAGCTGCAGGGCGAAGGAATTACGCTGGCGGACCTGCCCAAGCAGTATCAGGGAGAGCTCAGACCGGGGGATCCGAATGACGCGGTCAAGGTGCTGCAGTATTTTCTCGCCTATATCGGCTTTTTCAATAACGCCGTTCCGTTTATAGACTTTACCGGGAATTTTGACGCACAGACGGAGAATGCCGTGCGTGCGTTTCAGGCGTTTGCCGGGCTGCCGGTCACGGGCGTGGTGGACGAACAGACCTGGAACGAGATCTACGAGGCGTATGCCGGCATCATCCAGCAGCTTCCGCCTCAGCTGGGGGGAACGGGCCTTGCGCTGTATCCGGGTACGCCGCTCAGGCGCGGCTCGACCGGGCAGGCGGTGTTTGTTCTGCAGGCATATCTCGCCAATATCGCGCGCACATATCCGGAGATCCCCCCGGTGGAGCCGACGGGTGTGTTTGATCAGCTGACGGAGCAGGCTGTGCGCGCATATCAGAACGCGTTCGGACTTGAGGTGGACGGCATCGTCGGACCGGTGACATGGGACAGCATTACAAACACCGATGCAGACCTGCGCGCAGGAAACGTCAGGAGCACCGGACAGTTCCCCGGTGCGGTGCTCGGCACATAAAACAGATGGAAAGGAGCAGGCTGCATGGCAGAAAAAACATATATAAACCGCGCTGTACGTGAAGCGCAGACCTATCTGCGCGACTGGAGCAGAAGAAGCGGCTCGCGCTTTTTCCTGATTCCGGACGGCGTATATGGAAGAGAGACACGATTTACGGTCCGGGAGTTCCAGCGCGAAAACGGGCTGCCGACAACAGGGGTGATCGATCTGCGCACGTGGGATACGCTTGTAGCGGATTACCATATTCATAACCATCCTGATATATGGCATACGTCGCTGTATGCACCGGCAGGCGAGCCGGCAGAGATGACAAAGCCGGCCTCCGCCGGCGAAACGAATGAGTGGGAGCGGCGCTTTATGTGGCCGGGGGGAGAAGCAACTTGACAGAAAAGGTCCGCTGCAAAACAGTTCTGTTTTGCAGCGGACCGGTCTTTTGAAACTGCCGGCTCGCAAAACGCTGGTCCGGCGGCTTTATACGCAGGAATGGGAGGCGTTTTGCGGCCTTTGAACGACATCTTACAGCGCGCCGCGCTCACGCTTTTTGATCAGCCGGATATCCTCGCCGAAAAAGCGCATGTGTTCGTATTCGCCATTCAGACGCGAGGCGATCTGCTGGGAATAGCGCGAGGCGATCTGTTCGGGGGTAAGGTTCGTGCTGATGATGGTCGAGCGCCGCTCCGTCAGGCGGTGGTTGATCAGCGCATAGATCCCCTCGGTGACGACGGCGCTGGCCATTTCCGTGCCGAGATCATCGATAATAAGCAGGTCGCACAGTTTTGCCCGCCGCATGCGGCGCGTGTCCTCCTCGCCGGCATGGTCAAAGCGCACGCGCGAATAGGAGGCGGCGATGTTGATCGCCGTGTCGTATACCACGGAAAATCCGCGATCACCCACCGCGCGTGCGATGCAGCCGGACAGGAACGTCTTCCCCAAACCGCTCGCGCCGTAAAAGAGAAAATTCAGATGATGCTTGCCGAAGCCCTCGGCGAATTCGACGCAGCGGTCATAGATCATTTCCATATTGTCCGCCGGGGAAACGCGGTATTTCGGATCGGGAACAGGGGAAAAGTAGCGGTCCGTATACTTGTCGAAATTATATTCGGAGAGGTTCAGCATGCTCGACAGCTCTTTTGCCTGCTCGCGGGCGTATGCCGCGACGAGGCACTTGCAGGGCTGCGCGCCGATGTAGCCGAGGTCGGAGCATAGCGGGCACCGGTAGCGGATGGCAAGATAGTCTTCCGGATAGCCGTTTTGCCGAAGAAGGAGAGAGCGTCTCTCGATCAGCGCATCGTTATGACTCTTGATCGCCTGAAGCTTGACGCGCGGGTCGCTCCCGTCGGAAAAAGCCGCGCGGGAGATTTTGGCGGCGGTTGTACGCATGTCGGCTTCAATGGTCCTTATTTCGGGGATTTTGTCATAAATCTCCCGGCGGCGCTCCGAAAGAAGATTTTCGTCGCGCAGGCGGTCGGCCTCAAACTGCGACAGCACGCGGCGCAGGATGACACTGTCCATAATAACTCCATTCTGCCGGGGTTCTGTTCCGGCCTGAAAATGCGCGCGGCCTTATGAGCCGGAGCGCTTGCGGTCGAGGTACGAGCGGATACGGCTGGCGTATTCCTGGGCATCGTCAGGCCGCTGCGTGTCGGGTGCCGGCGCATTCGCGCCGCCGGGACGTCTGTCGCGCGCCTTTACGTCGTCGAGCGTGCATAAGCCCTGTTCATGCCACCGGTTCAGGATGGAATGAAAATAGCTCCAGCGCACGCTGTTGAATTTGGACACCGTTTTGTCGTATGCAAGAAGAATGAGCTCCTCCGGCATGTTCCAGTCCATCCACTGGCGCAGATATTTCTCCTCCGTCGGCGTGGGCGCATGCCCGTCGAGGCCCAGACGGCGACGCAGGTTTGCCATCTCGGCGCTTCTGCGTGCGCTCAGGCGCAGATATTTTTCCGCGTCGTCAAGCGTGAAGAGATTGCGATCCACCCAGACATACGCCTCTTTTTCGAGATCGCGGTATGTAAAGCGCCGCTTCCCGGCGTCGGAGAGCGACTGAATGAGGAGCATAATCACCTCGGGCGGCAGCTTCAGTTCGTTGTGAATATGGTAAAGCGCGGCGAGCATGCGTTCGCTCAGTGTCCGCCCGGTCGTCAGCTCGGTAAAATCGCATACAGCGGAAAAAGCGGCGTTCTCCCTGCGCTCGGAGCAGAGCGCGGCGGGGTCGGGCTGTTCCGGGTGCGGCGCCGCCTGGGAAGCGGCCGGCGCTTCGATAATGCCCAGAGCAGCGAGGCTGTTCAGCGCCGCATATACGCGCGCGGCGGAAAAACCGAGCGCGAGCGCGGCCTGCTGCGCGTCGAAAGCAGGCTCCGCCGAGAGGATATACAGATATAAAAGCGCGGCGTCGGGGTCGCGCGCCGCGGTGATGGCATCGAGCGTTGTGCGCATGATCGTCACCGCGCCCGCCCGTTTCAGCCGGATTCCCGATTCAGACAAACTTGTCACCTCATTAAAAATCAGAACGAAACACAGAGCGTTTTATGGCGTGACGTCGGAGAGGACGGTCAAATCGCAGTCATCATATCGGCTCTTCGCATATTATATCAAGAGAAGCGGACAAGGTAAAGTCCTGCGGGGGCGGAAATCTTTTCAGCTTCACAGGATCGAACCGGCCGCAGGGGGTGCATCTGCGTGGAAAAAGCGGCGCGTTTTTATTTTTCAAATAGCGTCCTAGTATCTTTGCACAGATTTTTGGAAATATTTTATGGATTTTTGGTGTGCAAATTGCTGAATCCTCTGTTATAATAAAACTATATCGGCATGGGGGAGTGAGTGGGTTGGACGGTATTTCCGCAGTGATCAATATCTCCGGAAAAAAAGATGATTTTGCAAGGCAGATCATCTTTTACCCCGTATTATCATGGATTACAGACGCACTGCGCGCGCGCAGTATCACAGATATCACCGTCATCTCAGAGGATGACGAAAAATTTGGCACGCTTGGCACTTTTGAGGCGGCAAAAAGGTTTTGCACCGAAAAAAGCGGGAGCGTGCTTGTTTTGTCCGTACCGGTTGTGACGATCGGCGGCGTGCTCGACCGGCTGATCGCAGAGCATGAACTTTCGTTCGATCCGGTCTCCGTGCAGGGGGAAGCGGTTTTCCTTGCGCGCGCGTGCGATATCGCAAGGGCGGAGGATATCCGTTCGCTCGCAGCCAGCGCGGTGAATGAAGGAGACGATTTTCTGGCGGTCACATCCGCGCTTGCGGAGTACCGCGTGTCGGAATTTGTGCGCGACAGGATCAATCTGGCACTGCTTGAAAAAGAAGTGCGCATCATCGACGTTGCTACGACTTATATCGGCCCCAATGTGCAGATTGAGCCGGACGCAGTTATCCTGCCCAATACGATCCTGAAAGGCAGCACGACGGTCGGCGCCGGCGCGATCATCGGGCCGAATTGCCTCCTGGAAGATGCGCATATCGGCCGGGCAACGCGCGTAAACGCCTCTCAGATCTATTCCAGTACAATTGGGGAGCATGCGCATATAGGGCCCTTCGCCTATATCCGTCCGGGGAGCGAAGTGGGCAGCGGCGTGAAGGTCGGCGATTTCGTGGAGCTCAAGAAAGCGAAGATCGGCGATGGCACAAAGATATCGCATTTGACTTATGTAGGAGATGCAATCGTCGGGCGCGACTGCAACTTCGGCTGCGGCACGGTGACGGTGAACTACGACGGCGCGAAGAAAACGCTGACACGTATCGGTGACCACGCCTTTATTGGCTGCAATGCCAATCTTGTCGCGCCTGTTACCGTCGGCGACGATGCATATATCGCAGCAGGGTCGACCATTACGGATGATGTGCCGGAAAAGACGCTCGCCATCGCGCGCGCCAGGCAGGTGATCAAGCACGGCTGGCACGACAGGAGAGCGGACAAAAAATAATCAGGTCATTCAACATTGCGCAGCGATAAAAACGACAGAAGTGCAGCGGGTAAGAGCCAAAGAATACGGACAATATCGGAGGATGTAAAAAATGATCGCACATGGCAAGAACATCAAAATTTTCGCCGGCAACTCGCATAAAGAGCTGGCGGCGCAGATCGCCCAGTCGCTGGGGCTGCATCTGGGTGATGCGGTGGTGTCCACGTTTTCGGACGGTGAAATCAGCGTATCCATCAACGAAACTGTGCGTGGTTCTGACGTTTTCGTAGTGCAGTCGACCTGCACGCCGGTGAACAACAATATCATGGAGCTCCTCATTATGATAGACGCTTTCCGCCGCGCTTCGGCGGGGCGCATCACGGCGGTGATTCCTTATTTCGGGTATGCCCGCCAGGACAGAAAAGCGAAGGCGCGCGACCCCATCTCGGCGAAGCTTGTCGCAGATATCATCACCGCGGCCGGTGCGGACCGCGTGCTGACGATGGACCTGCACGCGCCCCAGCTGACCGGCTTTTTTGATATTCCGGTCGACAACCTGCTTGGCACGTCTGTTCTCATCCCGGATGTGGCGGAAAAATTTGGCCACAGCCGCGAGGATGTCGTCGTCGTGTCGCCGGATCTGGGCTCCGTCGGCCGTGCGCGCAAATTTACAACAAAGCTGGAGCTGCCCCTTGCGATTATTGACAAACGCCGTCAGCGCGCGAACGTTTCCGAGGTCATGAACATCATCGGCGATGTGCGCGGCAAACGCGTGATCCTTGTCGACGACCTGATCGACACTGCCGGAACGCTTGTCAATGGCGCCAACGCCCTGATCGAGAAGGGCGGCGCGACCGAGGTGTACGCCTGTGCGACGCACGGCGTGCTTTCCGGCAAGGCGATCGAGATCATTGAAAAGAGCCCGATCAAAGAGATGGTCATCCTTGACACCATCAAGCAGACCGAGGAGAAAAAGTGCGATAAGATCCGCGTGCTTCCTGTGGCTCCGGTGTTTACCGAAGCGATTGCACGTATTTATGAAGAGGTTTCGATCTCGCCGCTGTTTGGCTGATCGGGAAAGTTGTCTCAAGCAAAGACGGGCCTGTCACCGCGCGATGCGCGTGGCGGGCCCGCTTTTATCAAAGGAAAAGGACGCAGTGTTATGTCGATATTCGATCTGTTCGCAAAAATTGAGAAGAAGAGCGCGCCGCTGCAGGGGAGTGTATCCTGGCTGATCGTCGGGCTGGGCAACCCGGGTACAAAATACGAGGCGACGCGCCACAATGTCGGCTTTGAGGCGGTGGAATGCGTTGCGCGCGACGCGCATGTGCAGATCAGGGATCTGAAATTTAAAGCTGTCTGCGCACAGGCGATGGTGGGCGGCGCGCGTGTGCTGCTGCTCAAGCCGCAGACGTTTATGAACCTGTCCGGAGAAGCGGTACGCGATGCGGCGGCGTTTTACAAGATCCCGCCGGAACACATCATCGTGCTGTTCGACGATGTTTCGCTCGATTGCGGACGGCTTCGCGTGCGCAGGAAGGGGAGCGACGGGGGTCATAACGGCATTAAAAATATCATTTATCACTTGAAGAGCGACGCCTTCCCGCGTGTGAAGATCGGTGTGGGCGCGCCGCCGCACAAGGAATACGATATGGCCGATTGGGTGCTCGGAAAGCCGCAGGGTGACGATCGTGAGCGCCTGCAGCAGGCGCAGGAACGTGCTGCGAAGGCGGTCGCCTGTGTGATCGAAAACGGCGTCGACGCGGCGATGAACCTCTATAACGGATAGAATACGGCGGAATGGACCGCATGCAGGAAAGGCCTGCTGCAAACCGTATGTCATTTGCCGATGGCAGTACTGGTTTTGCAGCAGGCTTTTTATAGCAGTGCGCTGAATAACAGGACATCATGAAAAGATCACATAACAAGTTAAAAAAATAACGAATATACTATTGACAGTCATATGACCATGTGATATAATCGAACCATCCTGATAGGAGGAGGCGAAACCGATGATAAAAACGCTGCCGGGAACAGTGATCGAAGCGGATATGAATCGGCCGGGCGCCGCGGATGCATTGCTCTCGCCGCTGTTTTTGACAGGCGGGCTGATGCTCTCGCAGGTAAGTCAGCTGACGGGGCTTGAGCCGTATGTCATTCAGAATTGGGTCAAGCGGGGTTTCGTTTCGCCGCCGGATAAGAAAAAGTACAGCCGGAGGCAATTTTCAAGGATCCTGATTATCAATATGCTGAAAGATTCGCTCCAGCTCGATACGATCTGCAGGCTTCTTTCTTACATCAACGGGCACCTCGACGATGAATCGGACGATATTATCGACGACGCGCGCCTGTACTTATACATTGTCCGCCTGAGCGTGCTCCTTTACGAGCGCAGGACGGCGGGGAATGTGGAAATTCGATCCTGGTGTGAGGAGGTGCTTGCTGATTATTCCGAGCCGTATCCCGGGGCGAAGGAACGTGTTTGCCGCGGCCTGCACGTGATCCTTACGGCATACGGCGCATCGCTGCTGCGCCAGCAGGCACTCGTCCTCCTTTCGGGACTTGATGAATAGTGCGTAGATGAACGGCGGCATAAAGCCGCGCGCACATTTCGTCCAGGCGGGTTTTCGTACGGAACCTGCATCATATAGATTGATAGAAATACATTTCCATATCCCAAATTAAGGAAAACAGGGGGGAACATTATGTTGCAGTGGTGGCAATCGCTCAGTGCGATCGAACATGGCTTTGCCTATATTGCGCTTCCAGCGACGATCATCCTCGTTATCCAGACGCTTCTGCTGCTGTTTGGCCTCGGAGGAGACGGACCGGAAGCGGCGATCGATACCGATGCGGACTTCGACGCGGACGGTGCGCCTGATTTCGATCAGGGCGACGTGGCGGAGCTTTCAGATGCGGGCCTGCGTATTTTCACAGTGCGTGGATTCGTGGCGTTCTTTTCAGTGTTCGGCTGGGGCGGGCTGTGGCTGCTGCGCGCAGGCGTACACCCGGCTGCCGCGTCGGCGGTCGCGGGGGTTATGGGCTTTGCGTCGATGATCGTCATCGCTCTGATTCTGCGTGCGGCACTGCGGCTTCAGAACGACGGAACGGTCGAGCTGAGAAACGCGATCGGATGTGCTGGAACGGTCTATCTGACCATTCCGGCCAACAGGGAGGAACAGGGCAAGGTAAATGTGCTCGTTCAGGAGCGGCTGGGCGAATTTGACGCTGTGACGGACGAGAACGAGGCGATCCCCACGGGAACGGAGGTACTTGTTACCGCCGTGTCCGGCAAGACCACGCTCGTGGTCTGCAGAAAACAGCGTGTCAGGAGGAGCTGACATAAATAAAAGAAAAGTGAGGTA
This sequence comes from uncultured Eubacteriales bacterium, assembly GCA_934630445.1. Taxonomy (GTDB): domain Bacteria; phylum Bacillota; class Clostridia; order Oscillospirales; family Butyricicoccaceae; genus CAKTWY01. The sequence goes on along the minus strand of CAKTWY010000039.1, from coordinate 2,115 downwards.
GGTAAAATGGAAGGCATCATCCTTGTGTGCGTCGTTGTCGTACTTATATTTTCGCTTGTGCTGATGGTCCTGTCGCGGTACAAAAAGTGTCCGTCCGATAAGGTCATGGTCATCTACGGTAAAATCGGCTCCAATACGGACGGAACCTCCCGCTCGGCCAGGTGTATCCACGGCGGCGCGGCATTTGTATGGCCGGTCATCCAGGCGTATGAGTTTCTGGATCTGACGCCGCTCTCCATTTCGGTCGATCTGGAAAATGCGCTCTCCAGGCAGAATATCCGCATCAACGTACCTTCGCGCTTCACGGTCGGTATCTCGACGGAGGGCGGCATTATGCAGAATGCGGCAGAGCGCCTTTTGGGCCTTAAGCTGCAGGAGATTCAGGAACTGGCGAAGGATATTATTTTCGGCCAGCTGCGCCTTGTCGTCGCGACGATGGATATTGAAGAGATCAACACCGACCGCGATAAATTCCTCGAAGCTGTGTCGAGAAACGTCGAAGGCGAACTGAAAAAGATCGGCCTGCGGCTGATCAACGTGAACGTAACGGACATCAGCGACGAATCCGGCTACATCTCCGCACTCGGCAAGGAAGCGGCTGCAAAGGCCATCAACGATGCGAAAAAGAGCGTCGCCGAACAGGAGCGCGACGGCTCCATCGGCGAGGCGAATGCCCACCGTGACCAGCGTGTGCAGGTCGCGCAGGCGAACTCTCAGGCGATTCAGGGTGAAAACAGCGCGCAGGTGGAGATTTCCATGTCAAACGCGGCGCGCCGCGAAAAGGAAGCGGAAGCGCTGAAAATCGCGACCTCCGCGGAGAAGATTCAGGCGGCCCGCGCGCTCGAGGAGGCATATGCCGCCGAGCAGAAGGCCGAGGCCGCGCGTTATGCACGTGAAAAAGCCACGCAGGAAGCGGACATTATTGTAAAGACGGAGATCGAAAAGCGCAAACTCGAGCTGGAGGCAGAGGCAGAGGCCGAGCAGATCCGCCGCCGCGCACGCGGTGAAGCGGACGCCATACTCGCCAAAATGGAAGCGGAAGCGACCGGCGTGCAGGCGATGCTCACCAAGCAGGCGGAAGGCCTCAAAGAGGTCGTGGAGGCTGCCGGCGGCGACGCGAACGACGCGCTGCGCCTGATGCTCGCCGACAAGATGGAAGAACTGATGCGCATCCAGGTGGAGGCGATCAAGAACATCAAGATCGACCGTGTCACCGTTTGGGACGGCGGCCAGACGACAGACGGCAAGACCGCGACTGCGAATTTTCTCGCGGGGATGGCGAAGTCGATCCCGCCGATGAATGAACTTTTTGAAATGGCCGGCATGAACCTGCCGGAGTTCCTCGGTAAAAAGAAGGAAGACGACCCGAAGCCCGAAGCGCCTGAAGCGCCGGCGACGGAGCAGTAACAGAAAAAAGCGCGGCCGCTGCGATTTCGCAGCGGCCGCGCTTTGCTTTGGCGGATCTATTTACAGGTTTTCCGCGCAGCTGATCTGGATGCGGTCGTCGAAGGCTGCCGCATCCGGCGCTTTGCCCAGCTGTACGACGTCGCGCAGCAGGCGCAGCGGGGCGTAGCCCTGGTTTTTCAGGTCCTGCGGAATGGTGAAGTCGATGCTGCCGTCGAGCAGGAGCCGGCGGATGCCCTCATTGATATCGTGGCAGATGACGCGCACGCGTTCGTGCTTCCCTGCCAGGCGTACGGCCTCGGCGCAGCCGGAGACACTCAGGTTCGCCATATAGATCCCGCTGAGGGCAGGGTGGGCCTCGAGCGCCTGGGAGACCACGCGCAGCGTGGTCTCATAATCGTTGAATGTTTCGGCGACCAGGATCTGCCGCCTGTCAAACCCCAGCTCGAGCATGCGCTCCTGAAAACCGTTCAGCCGCTGCAGATGACCGTCGAATTTGAGGTTTCCAACCGTGGCGAGGACGACACCGTCCGACGGCACGCATTTGTGCATCAGCTGCGCGGCCACACGTCCGGATTTGCGGATATCCTGCCCGACAAAACACAGCCGCCGGCTGCCTGGCAGATCGGAATTGAAGGTGATGCAGGGTATGCCGCCCTGCGCCAGCTCAGATATGCGCCGCTCGATCGACGGGTCGCTCAGCGCGCATAC
>CAKTWY010000038.1 GCA_934630445.1 uncultured Eubacteriales bacterium | reverse complement strand
GCGTGATACGTTCCACATACCGCGGTAACTCTTCCCGCTGGAACGATTGTATGAAAAACGCCATGGCCGCCCGCGGCGCGGGCGGCCATGGCGTTTTGTTCGATCCGTCAGAACGGACCGACGTTCATAAAGGACAGAACGATCAGGATGGGAACTGCCACGATGAGCATCACGACGGTCGGCTTCCAGGTCGCTTTGATCCACTGGCCATAGCCGATGCCGGCCATACCCAGAGGCACCATGACCAGAGGATTAGTGGGGCTGAGCAGATTGGTAATGCCGTCGCCGAAGGAATAGGCGATGACCAGAAGCTGCTGGCGGATTTCCAGCACGTCGCCGATCGGAGCGAGGATCGGCATCAGAAGCGCAGCTTTGCCGCTTCCAGAGCCGTTCAGGAAGTTCAGAATCGCAGTAAAAATATAAATGGCAATGGAGGTGAGCGCTTTCGGCGCGGCCTCCAGCAAACTGCAGACAGAGTAAACGATGGTATCGGAGACGACGCCCCAGTCCAAGATCACGCTGACGGCGCGGCTTAAACCAACGATCAGCGCACCGAGGATCATACTCTTGCATCCCTGGGCGAACAGCTCCCCGATCTTGTTCGGAGAATATCCGTACACAATGCCTGCGACCAGGCCGACGATAACAAAGACAGCCGGCGTGGCGGTCTGAACGTTTACACAGGAAGTGACGGACGCATACGCGATGAACACAAGGCCCGCCAGAAGCGTGAGCAGGATGATCTTTTGCTTGCCGGTGAGCTTATAGTCGCTCATGTCGGCAGCGCCGCTGTAGCCGCTTGCCTTCGCCGCTAGCTCCTGCTCGTAGCACAGACTTTTGGTGGGATCGGCCTTGATGCGCCTTGCATACTGATAGAAGAACGGCAGGGTAAGGATCAGCAGTATGATATGGATGACAATTCGATAACCCAGGCCGGAATACATGGGCAGTCCGATAATCCCCTGTGCAGTGCCGACGCTAAAGGCATTGAATTCGCCGGAAATGAAGCCGATCATCTGCCCATAGGAAAGCATGATGCAGCCCGTGAGCGCATCAAAACCCATGGCGCGCGCAAAAGTGATCATCAGAATGCCGAAAGCGATATAGATCTCCTGCAGGCTGACCACGCAGCCAAAAATAGAAAACAGCACGATCGTGACCGGCACCATGATAATACCGAACTTTTGCGTCTTCTGCGCAAAGCGGCCCAGAAGGTTGTCGAGCGCTTTGGTGCTGAGGACGATTTCCAGGCCGCCGCCAATCAGCATGATCATGAAGACGACCCAGCCGGCATCCTGCATACCTTGTGAAAAAGCCTGGAACATCTGGAACACATTGACGCGGATATTGTCGATGTAATGGAAGGACGTCGGGTCGACCACCATGCGCCCCGTCGCTTCATTGAGAACACGGTCATATTGTCCGGAGGGAACCACCCAAGTGAGCGCCACTGCGATCAGAATAAAAATGAAAATAATAACCAGTGAAGAAGGAAACTCTCTTTTTTTCTTTTTGGTTTCGACCGACTTCGTTGCTTTGCTCATTTTTCATCCTCCTATTCAATTGTGTCTTGCCCTGTACCGAAATTCAATGCTTAGCTCTGCTATAAATTCCCAAGCACAACTGCAAACAGTTGCGTCTTCTGCTGAATGGATGAAATGACCAGCCGCTCGTTAAACGTATGAATATCGTACATGTAGGGCCCAAGGCCATCTACCGTTGGAACGCCGTAGGTTGTGAAATAGCATGCGTCAGAAGACCCAGCGGAAAATTGCTCCGGATAATCCACTCCCATCTGCAGCCCCGCTTCATGTACGATTTCATAAACGCTGACGTTGCCCGCGGTATGCTCCATGGGCGGGAAGATCATATCCGCGCTGGCCTTAACGGTACAGCCGTCGACCATGATATTCTTTTCCAGCCGTTCCATATCCGCACAGACCTGACTGAAGGAGTCGTTGTCCGCCAGGGAAATCATAATGTCTGCGGAGGCATGGCCGGCCACGATGCCGGCGCCCTTGCCGCCCGTGAGGGGGCCGACATTGTAGAATTTTTCTGTTTTGGGATCGTTCATTGCATTCAACGCAAGGATCTGATGAGCAAGTTCGACTGTCGCGCTGCGTCCCTCGGTATATTTCAGGCCCGCATGGGCCTCCTTGCCGAACACCTCAAGTTTGCAGGCGGCGACGCCCTTCCGATAAGTCAGGATGCCGTTCTCCTCTCTGGCTGGTTCAAAAACGAACGCCATCTGAGCGTCTTTTGCCTCCTGCTGGAAAATGCTCCTCCCACTTGGAGAGCCGATCTCTTCATCGCTGTTATAGATCATGACGATTTCCTTATCGGGCAGCATGCCAGCCTGCTGCATAATCTTCACAGCATAACAGGATACGACAAAGCCCCCCAGACAATCGGCGATCCCAAGTCCGTAGGCGATATCCCCTTCAATCCGGAAAGGATGTGCGGCGGCATCCCCGGGTTTAAAAACCGTGTCCAAATGCGAGTTGATGATCACCTTTCCGGTGCTGCGCTCAGGCTTAATGCGTGCAACGACATGCCTGCCACGACCTGGATTTTCCGGGTACTCCACGGCGATATCCATCGTGGCAAAAAGCGCGTCCATCTGTTGAATGACCTGCCTGTTGCCCTCGATGTTGCCTGTTCCGTGATCGATTTCCGACAGCCTGCGCAGCAGTTCCAGCTGTTCACCAGCGTATTTTTTGGCTCCCTGCCGGGCCGCGGCCAGGACCGCTTCCTTCGTTCTCATGATCAAATCCCCCTTCATTTGTATTGATTTGTTTATTGTATGCCTGTTCACTTGTCGAACAAATATTATCAAAACCAATTTTAAATTTCAATACTTTTGGATTAATTTCTATTTTATACACAATAATTATTTTAGTATTTATATATATTCCCAAAATTCATGATCCCATGTGCGTACAGTAACGCTTAACATACGGAACTGCCAAATGTACAAACGCCGCCCGTTCCGCGCAGGAACAGGGAACTATAAGCCCCTCCTTTATTTGACAAACAATCCTTCAATTGATATAATAAATAAATCAGCTTCATAAAAATTTATAACTGATAAAGGATTTCTTTTCAATGACGAATGATAAATCTTTATTTCCCGGCAGCAAGATCAAAAAGGAATCCGCCGTCGACAAGCTGTGCGATGCGATACGGACGCTGATTCTGGACGGCACATGGCGAACCGGTGAGAAAATTCCGACGGAGCACGAATTGGCTGACACATTCGGGTTAAACAGAATGACAATCCGCGCCGCGCTTCAGCGGCTGAATGCATTGGGGATCCTCGAAACGCGCGTGGGAGACGGCACTTATGTGACGCATTTTAATTTTACCGATCTCATATCCGATGTCTCCGACTTTTACACATCGTCGGATCTGGTAAAAGACGCAGCTGTTTTTCGTCAAATTGTGGAGGGCGGCAGCTACCGGCTCATGATCGACAATCATACGCCGGAGGAGCTGGACAAGCTGCGCCGCATTTCAAAGGAATTGTCGGATACGCTGGATATGCGGATCTCCCTGCGCACCCACGGCAACAGCGAGCCGGCGGAGCTGATCGATCACGCTTACCGGCTGATTTTTCTGTTTCATGAACAGCTGTTTCAAATGACGCATAACAAATTGCTCTATTATGCGCACGCGGTATCAAAGGACGCCGTCTGTCAGGCGCTTTTCGAAAGCGGCGAACGCCGGTTTGTCGTTTTCCTGAAAAACGGGAAGTACGCCAACCTGAAATACCATGAAAAGATCCTTGCGGCGATCGAGGCAAAGGATTATGCCGCATGTCGCTCGGCACTGTCCACTTATGTGAGCCTTGAAACAAATTTTTAAAATATCTAAGCCGCCGCTTTTCGCATTGAATGCGAAAAACGGCGGCTTCCTTTTATTCACGCACACTTCGCCCAGAAGGACAACCGGTGCGCCATGCGCTAAATTTCCATAATAACGGGAAGGATCATCGGACTCCTCTTCGTGACCTTGTAAAGATGATCGGAAACATCGTCCTTGATCCTGCTCTTGATCGTCGCCCAATCGCGGATATTTTTCTCCTCGCAGGACTCGAGCGACTTCTGCACGACTTTGCGCAGATTGCCGATCATATCCTCCGACTCGCGCACATAAACAAAGCCGCGCGAAATAATATCCGGCCCCGCGACGACGACGCCCTCCTGCATGGTGACGACGACAACGATGAGCCCGTCCTCGGCAAGGTGCTTCCTGTCGCGCAGCACGGCGGTGCCGACGTCGCCCACGCCAAGGCCGTCGACCAGAACGCGCCCTGAGGGAACGGTGGTCGTGAGCTTGGCGGTATTTTTGGTGATCTCCAGCGTGCGGCCGATCTCGGAGATGAAGATATTCTTCGCCGGAATATCAAACTGTTTTGCAAGGTCGGCGTGTACCTTCAGATGCCGGTACTCGCCGTGCACAGGCATGAAATAACGCGGCTTTGTCAGCGCAAGAATCGTCTTCAGTTCTTCCTGGCACGCGTGGCCGGAGACATGGATCTCCGCCAGGCGCTCGTAAACGACCTCCGCGCCCTTGCGGAAAAGCTCGTTGATCATGCGATAGACGGACTTTTCATTGCCCGGAATGGGCGTCGCAGCAATGAGGATCTTATCGCCGGGGCCGACCTCCACCTGACGGTGGCCGGAAAAGGCCATGCGGTAAAGCGCCGACATCGGCTCGCCCTGCGAGCCGGTGGTGATAATGACCATCTTGTTCTTCGGATAGCGGTTGATAGCCGAAAGTTCGACAAAAATATCCTTCGGTGCATTGATATAGCCCAGCTCCGTCGCAACGCCGATGATGTTTTCCATGCTGCGGCCGGAGACAGCCACCTTGCGGTGATATTTTGCCGCGATGTCTACGATCTGCTGCAGGCGGTGCACGTTTGAAGCAAACGTGGCGATGATGATGCGCTGATCGCAGTTCTTGAAATATCCGTCCATCGACTCGCCGACCTTGCGTTCGGACATGGTATAGCCCGGCCGCTCGGCGTTTGTCGAATCGGACATGAGGAGCAGCACGCCCTCGCGCCCGAGCTCGCCAAAGCGCGTCAGGTCGATCATCTCGCTTGCGACCGGGGTCGTGTCGATCTTAAAATCGCCCGTGTGGAGCACAACGCCGAGCGGCGTTGTGATGGCCACGGCGACTGAATCCGGCACGGAATGGTTGGTGCGGATAAACTCGACGCCGAAAATGCCTACCTTGAAGCTGTCGCCCCGCTCGCGGCGGACGAGCTTGACCTTGTCGCTCAGCTTATGCTCCAGAAGTCTGGTCTGAACGATGCCGGCGGTGAGCTTCGTGCAGTAGATGGGCACGTTGATCTCGCGCAGCACATAGGGCAGCGCGCCGATATGATCCTCGTGTCCGTGCGTGAGGATAATGCCGCGCACCTTGTTTTTATGCTTTTTCAAATACGTAATATCCGGAATCACGAGGTCGACGCCGAGCATCTCCTCGTCCGGAAACATCAGGCCGCAGTCGATCACGAGGATCTCGCCGTTGCACTCGATGAGCGTCATGTTCTTGCCGATCTCTCCGAGACCGCCAAGGGGAATAATTTTTAACTTTTCTGCCATGTAGTCTGTTCACATCCTAAATTCAATCATATTTTGCTGTTATGTAAGACTTATAGGCATGCAAACAGAAAAAAGGGCGCAAAAGGGCGCGTAAAATCAAACGCGCGGCCGAAGGGTACGTGGCGCCTGCCACGGGCCCTCATCCCGAAATGGGCGGTTTCCGGGATTGCCATCGTCGCTTTTTGTGCTTGCCTGCATATGTGTTGTGATGCCAGCGCGCTCTTTTCAAAGCGCAGCCCAATATCTGCGCTCTGCCGCGGCGTGTAAGCGCCTGCGAACAAAGAAGAGCCCGCATCTCATAGCCTGGGAACGTCCGTACAATAACAAGTGTTACTATTATAGCACAAAGCGCCCCGTTTGTATACATAAATAAATCTTCTATGCAAACCAGCCTTTTTGACTGCAACACGGCAAAAAGCGCGGGATGCCGATGCATCCCGCGCTTTTGCGTTTTCAGCAGCGCGCCTACCGCTCGACTACGAGCCGCGCGATCTTTGCCCATTCCATCAGGCGCTCCGGGTGATGGTTAACGGTGGACACGTCCTTTAAGATCAGCTCACAGGGAGTGGCGAACTTCGCAGCCGCAGCACAGAGCCCCTTCAGGTTCTCTTCGATAAAAGACGGATCCCAGGCAGGATCAACAAGATAGGAAGGGCTCGGCTTGAAGGACATCACATACCGCCCCGCGAAGCGCTCGGACACCGCTTCGCGGTCTTTTACCCAGTGGCTGACCGATACCTTCCGAAGGTTCGGTATGTTCAGCACATGCTCCAGGCGCTCGCCTTCCAGCGGCTCGCAGCAGCCGTAGTAGACCAGGCCGAAGCGCTCATACCATGCGTGCACATATGCAAATTCAAGCTGTGCATGCTGCTCGGGCGAGACGGTATAGAGCATCTGCGCCATGCCGTACGTCCAGATGTCCTTCGCCCGCGGGTGGGCAGGATCATACCCGTGGGCAGGCAGCGCCTGTGACCAGGCGCCCGTACAGTGGACGAGCGGCTGCGGCGCGCAGAGAAGGCCTTTCTCTTCCAGCTGGTCGAGACAGTTCAGATTGATATCCATGATCTTCCGGACCGTGGCGTGCAGCTTTTCCGGTTCATCGGCAAGGTCATAAAACACGTTTTCCGTGCCGCGCCACATAAAAATGTCGTCCCACGGATGGCACCACGGGCCGAAGCCGTCCATCAACACGGGGAGGATGCCGTCCGCGGCGAGGTGCGCGATCTCCTCGCGCCGCGCGCTCTCCGCCTCGTCCAGCATGATCTGCGGCGCGCGCAGGCGCGCAGGCGGCGATAGGCCAGAAGCCCCGTCTCCACATCCGCGGGTTCGAGGGCCCTGCGATCGTATCGTGATCGATGGAAATGCCGTAGTCGAAGCAGATCCCCTGCGTGGGGTCAAAATCCACGCCTATGATCTTTTTGGGCACGCGCAGCACCGGTTCATAGGCAAAATCATCCTGCAGATAGCGGCTGCGGTAGAGCAGCCTGCGCAGGTCCGTCTCGATCATGCGGCAGGTTGCATCCCCGCAGCGCAGCGTCAGCTCATCCCCGTATTCCAGTTCGTTCCAGGGCAGCTGATCGATCATAAACATCGGTCTTTCGGGTTCGAGGCCGTTGAGCTTCTGCCACAGGCGTATTTTCTCCGCCTGTTCCGGCAGGGCCGCAACCTCGGCGTACTGCTTGACCAGCTCGCGCAGGACGGCGATATCCTGTTTGATCATAAAGCGCATTCCCCTCTCTCCTCCCCTGCGTTCTCTGCCTTCGGGCCGCCGCAGGAAGGCCTGTGTTTGATCACTACTGCTACCATAGCAGTTCTTCCTGTACGTGTCAAGCGCCCGGCACGCACAGCGCAAAATCATCCAAACATAGACAAAGGAGCATCCTGTGCGCATGGAAAGGCGCTTCGCCGTCTCGCGGCGAAGCGCCCTTCCAAAGACTCAGTGTATATGCAGCCTGGCGTATTCGAGCGCATAGCCCATCGCCATCAGGCACATCGTACCGCAAATAAGGATAAAGCAGTAAAACCCGCTTGCAAAGTCGTATTTCAGCTTTGCGCCATCCCCTGCGGTAAAGTAGGCAACAAGGATCTCAATGCCGAGAAAAACGAGGATCACAGGGCTCAGCTTGCCTACCAGACTCAGATCGATCGCCGGAAAAAACACGCTCAGCAGGAGGATCACTCCGCATGCGATGAGGCACAGCCCCATCGTCAGCGTACCGACACGGCGTGTCTTTTGCTGCGGCGCTTCGTGCATGGTGCTCTCATCCATCATTGCTCCTCACCATCCCCGGGTTTGTATTCCTGATAATCGCGCTCGGGCAGGATAGGCTGCGCGCGCTTGCCGCGCACCAGCCAGACGCCCAGCGCGATCACCGCAAGGGCAACGACAAGCGTCGGAATCCCGCGCACAAAGCGATACGCCCACGGAGCGGTGTCGCAAAGCAGACCAAAAATCGGCTCGATAAAACGGCTGAAGATCGCATACGCGCCGAAAAAGATGAGGATCACGCCGAAAAGCACATGGCGGCGCGAAAGCACCTCCTTAAAATCGGTACGGAACATCTGACCGAGCTTCTGCACAAAGATGTCGTCCAGCGTCAGGAGCTGCTGGTAGGAATACTGCTTCAGGTTGAAGGTATCGAAGAACGAATAGAACCAGATCACCGGCAGCGCTGCCAGGAGGATCCCCAAATTGAGGAAACCGGATAAAAACGAGAGCGCCGCAAAAAGCGCCATGATGGCGGTTCCCTTTTTCATCATCCCAAGATACATTTGCCCCGCTCCGGGAATAAACGCAAAGCAAAAGGTCAGAAAGCTACTTTTTCTCATGATTTGCCGCTCCTTTATAAAAGTCTATGCTGAACAGATTATCAAAAGCGTCGTTGATGCGCTCGGTAAATGTCTCCGCCTTTTCAAACAGCGTCGCCGTGTACTGCGGAAGCTTGTTTTCGCGCCGCTCCGGCGCTTTCGGCCCGGACGGGGTGAAGATGCCTGTGACCCAAAGCGTAAGCGTCAGCGACGCGGCGACCGCGACGGAGACGTATTTGTTGAAAAAGAGCAGTCTCGCCCGCCGGCGCAGAAGCGCAAAAATAGTTTCCTCCATCGTCTCGGGCGGCGCTTCCAGCTCGCCGGCCGACACTCGCGCGGTATAGCGCTCCAGGCACAGGTCGCAGAAGGAGAGGTGCTCGGAAATTTCCAGACGGGCAAGCTCATCGGGTATGTTGTTGATGGTGTCTTCGATCGCTTCGTCCGTGAGGTGGCCGTCTTCCCTGAAATATTCTTTCATACCTCTTCCTCCTTCATCTGTTTGATTACTTCCTGCAATTTTTGTCTGGCGCGCGCGAGCTGCGTGCGCACAGTCTTTTCCGGGCGGCCCAGCGCCGCGGCGATCTCGGATATGGTGCGCTCCTCCAGAAAAAACAGGACTGAAACCTTGTGATACGGCTCTTTCAGCGCGCGTATTTTTTCTGCGATCAGGCGTGCGCCCTCGCTTGAAAGCACGCTCTCCTCCGCGCCGGGCCCGGTGAACACGGGCTCGATCGGATCATCCAGCGGCGAGAGCGATTCATGGCGGTAATAGGCGCTTTTGAGGAAATCCTTTGCCTTGTTCGCAGCGATGCGCGCAAGCCACGGCTTATAGTACCGCGCGTCGCACCCGTCGATCGCCCGATAGGCGGACAGGAACGTGTCCTGCGCGAGGTTGAGCGCCTCCTCGCGGTCGTGTACAAAGTTCAGGCAGATGGTGAACACAAGCCCCTGATATGCCTCGACCACTTTATGAAAATTTTCATTTGTCATGGGTTTTTCGTGTTCACCACCCTTCGCCATTTAATACGAGACGCCATTTTGATTTGCTTCACGCGTCATCTGTTTTTTTCAAAAAAACGCAAATGTTTTGTTTCCGCGATTAGAGCGCGCGCCCTGCGGGTACAATCTCACTGTAAAACATTTCCATACGCAAAACGGACCAAAAACAGAAAGGAACAGAACATATGAAAAAGGCTGTGACATTGAAATTATTTGAATTCGCGCTGATCTGCGGTGTGGTGGTTTCCCTCTCCGCAGCAGTGCTCGGCGCGCTTACGCAGCGCGACGCGATCTCGGAAAATCTGCTCCGGCTGCACATCGTGGCAAATTCCAATTCCCAGCAGGACCAGGCGCTCAAGCTCCTCGTGCGCGACCATATCGTGGACTATGTCCAGGCACTGACAACGGACGACACAGGCCGTACCGCGGCCGAGCGCGATGTGCGCGCGCACCTGGACGAGATCGGTGCGCTGTGCACAACTACGCTGCGCCAGGCCGGGTGCGGTGATACCGTCAAGCTCTCCATCTCCGACCGCGTCTTTCCCACGCGCAGATATGACGGTTTTTCCCTTCCCGCCGGGGAGTACCGCGCGCTCACGGTAACCATCGGCGAAGGGCGCGGTGAGAACTGGTGGTGCGTGCTCTTCCCCCCGCTGTGCGTGTCCGCGGCGGAAGGCGCGCTGGACGACGCCGCCGCGCAGGCGGGCCTTTCCAATGAGGATGTCGCCTTTTTGACGCAGGAGGGCGCCTCGTATCAGTTCAAATTCAAAACAGTGGAGCTTTATGAGAAGGCGCGCGCCTTTTTTGCCGGGCGGTAAAGCCAGGTTCAGGCACTTCTCCCCTTTTCAGCGCGTACCCACAAAGGCGTTTGCGCGCGGGTGTGTCTTGTCCGCACAGGCCGCGGGGTGTATAATCATGACGAGAAACACCACGCATAGGGGGAAGCGGTATGAAACAGCCAACAGCCGGTCAAAGCGCGCAGGAATATGTCAGCCGGTATCTGCGCCGCAGAAGGGCGCTGCGCATTATGCGCTGGGCACCGCTTGCGGCATATGTGCCGCTGGCATACGCATCCGTTTTCAGCACGCTGCCGGGCTGGGCGCTGCTCGTGTTCCTGGCGCTGTTTTTCCTCTATCTGCGGGCGATCCGCTTTCTTCTTGCGATGCAATATTCTTTAAAAGACCTGATCCTCACCCGCGACTGCGACGGGGAAAAATATCTCGCGGTATGCACGCTGCTCGCGCCGACCATCCGCCGGACGACGGGCATGATCGCCATCGATACGGCAAAGGCGCTCTATTTCACCGGCCGGTTCGAGGCGGCGTACGCGGCCCTGCCGCGCCCTGCGCCCGCGCAGGCAAAGGCAAGCGTGCTGCTGGCATACGACAATGTTCTTTTCAACAGCGCTTTGGCCACCGGGCGCCTTGATCAAGCGCGTCAGGTGCGCGCGCACGCGGCCGCACTGCCCGCCGCAAAGTACAAAGGCATGGAAAAGGCCGCTGCGAGCCTCCTCGACCTGATGGACGCGGCGCTCGCTTTTGAAGCGGGAGATTACGACGCCTTCCGCACAAAGACGCAGGCGTTCCTCCTGACGGCAAACACGCCGCTGCAGAAGGTGTCGTCCTCTTACCGCCTCGCGCTGGCCGATCTCAAACAGGGCGAATGGGAAAACGCCCGCGCGCGTCTGACCTTCGCCGCGCAGCACGGCGGTACGCTGTTTTTCGCCGCGCAGGCGGAAGCGCTCCTGCGCGAAGGATCTGAACGCCACGCGCGCATCGAGTAACTGTTCCGGAACCGGATCAAAGTCGCCGGAATCTTACAAAGCCGCAAAAGGAGGCTGTTGCGCAACAGCCTCCTTTTTCACACAATTTTTCAGGCATTACGTGCACAAAGATGCAAGGCGTACCTCGCCGCGCCGGACGGCCGCGTCGCCGCGCACGCGGAACGTGCGGCCATACCGGTCGGAAAGCTTTTTGACGTTCGCCCGGTGCTGCCCGACCATAACGGACACGCACGACGGATGCACCAAAAGCACGGTACCGCCTTCGCTGCGCGCCTCGTCCAGCGCCGCGCACGCACGGCGGAAATACACCTGCGAGCGCGCAAGCTCCCCAAGCGCGGGATGGTAAGCGCCTGCGGCCGCCTCCCCGGCAGACAGCCCGTCCGTCGGGTTCAGTCCGATGCGGATGACCGGGATGGACGCCGCGGCGTATATTTCCAGCATATCCGCCGCGCGCGCCGCCCCCTCCTCCACCGTGAGCGGCCGGTATGCGCCGCTTTGCCACATGTCAAAGAGCGGCGTGTTCCTGAGCACTACCACGGGGTAGATGCGAACAAAGTCGGGCGCAAGCGCCGCGGTGCGCCGCGCCGTTTCGATCGAGCTTTCCCGCGTATCGCCGGGGAGGCCCGGCATGACCTGCAGGCCCAGGCAAAGGCCCGCCTTTTTGATCAGCGCCGAAGCGCGCACGGTATCCCGCGCGGTATGACCGCGCCCTGCAAGGGCGAGCACATCATCCGACATGCTCTGCGCGCCGAGCTCGACCGTCCTGACGCCGAAGCGCGCCAGGCACGCGAGCACTGCATCGTCGACTGCGTCCGGCCGCGTGGAGCAGCGCAGGGCGCGCACGCGCCCATCCTGTACAAAGGGATACGCCGCAGCAAGAAGTTCCTCCATCAGCTCCCGCCCAATGGCCGTAAAGCTGCCGCCGTAAAAGGCGACCTCCGGGGCGGGGCCCGATTTTTCCAGCCCCTCCTCGATCAGCCGCCGCACCTCGGACGCGTCCGGCACGCGTGCCGTACCCGCGACCGCGCGCTGATCGCAGAAAACGCAGGCGTGCGGGCAGCCGAGGTGCGGAATAAAAACAGGAATAACGGCACTCACGTCTTCTGCCCCATGAGTTCCAGCGCGGCGCGTGCGGCAAGCTGCTCGGCCTCTTTTTTGCTGCGGCCGGTGCCCGAGCCGATCACGTTGCTGTTTAAAAGAACTTCGACCGTAAAGCGCTTGTCATGATCCGGCCCCGATTCCCCGCTCAGGCGGTAGCTCAGGATCTCTTCATGGCTCTTCTGCACGATCTCCTGCAGGTTTGTCTTATAGTCGCGGAAGGCGTGCCCCCGTTCGGCCTGCGCAGTGCGCTCGGGAATAAAGCGCATGGCAAAGGCGCGCGCGGCGTCCATCCCGCCGTCGAGATAAACGGCCGCGAGCACGGCCTCCACCGCATCGGCCAGGAGCGACGGACGCTCCCTTCCGCCGCACGCCTCCTCCCCGCGCCCGAGAAACATATCCTCGCTCAGGGAAAACTGTTTCGCCACCTCAAACAGGGACTGCTCGCAAACGACGGCTGCACGCAGCTTCGTCAGCTGCCCCTCGGGCAGCTCACGATACTGCGCGAACAGGTACTCCGCACATAAAAAGCCCAGCACCGAATCGCCCAAAAACTCCAGCCGCTCGTTGTTATGGATTTTCTTTTCGCGGTTCTCGTTGGAATAGGAGCTGTGCGTCACAGCCGCACGCAGGAGCGCCGGGTTTTGAAAGCGGTAACCGATCTTTTCTTCCAGGTTCATAATCCCCCTCCTTTTTGATCTCTTTGCCTGACAGACAGCAAATTATAAGAGGGGCGAAGTTCCCTCCGCCCCTCTTGATCTTAAACATCTCAGACGCGCTCTTTGATATACTCAACCGCGTCGCCCACCGTTTTGATGGAATCAAGATTGTCGTCTTCAACCTCGCCGAGATCGAATTCTTCCTCCAGCGACATCATGAGTTCCACCAAATCGAGTGAATCTGCATTCAGATCATCTGCAAAAGACGTCTCAGGCGTGATCGACTCGACGTCGACGTCGAACTGATCGGCAATGAGCTTTGCAATTTTCTCGAAGTACAAACGGTTCACCCCCCCGTTGTGATCTATCCAAACGTATACGCCCCGGGCGGGGAGCGGCGTGTGTACGCACCCCCAGCCCACACAGAGAGCCCCTGAAAACGACGCCGGGCCGCCGCCCGCGCAAGCCGCAAGCCGCCCGCGCCCCTCGGGCGCCCGCTAACAGGATATTCGTTCGTAAACATGATATTACCAAAATTTGAGGCTGTCAACAGGATTATGCGAAAGGGGGCAATTATTTTTCTCCGGCTGCGGCGTCCTGTGCGGAAGCTGTCATTTTCTCGATATTTTCGGTGATTTTTGTCACAACGCCCGACTGCGCATAGATCATCGCCTGACGCATCGCGCCGCGGAAGGCGTACGCATCCGATGAGCCGTGCGCCTTGATGACCGGCCTGGAGATGCCCAGGAGCGGCGCGCCGCCCGTCTCCTTGTAGTCCATGAGTTTTTTCAATTTCTTCATACCCGGCAGAACGGCGGCTGCGGCAAGCTTCGTGAGAAGGTTCGCCTTGAAAATGTCCTTGATCTGACGCATGAGGAACAGCGCCGTTCCCTCCATCGTCTTCAGGAAGATGTTGCCCGTAAAGCCGTCGCAGAGGATGATGTCCGCCCCGCCCTCGATGATCTCGCGGCCCTCGACATTCCCGACAAAGTGAAAATCGCCGCGCGCGGAAGCTGCCTTCAGGAGCTGATACGTCTCTTTGTAGACAGGCGTTCCCTTGCTCTCCTCCGTGCCGTTATTTAAAAGCGCGATGCGCGGCGTTTCGACGCCCATCTGATGCTTGACATAAAAATCCGCCATATAGGCGAACTGCATCAGATATTCCGGCGTGCACTCGACATTTGCGCCGCAGTCGATCAGCAGCGCGCCGCCCTTGCCTGTGGGAACGATCGGCGCAAGCGCCGCGCGGCGGATGCCGCGGATGCGCTTGACAAAAAGCGTGGAGCCCGTCAAAAGCGCGCCGGTGCTGCCCGCACTCACGAGCGCGTCGCCCGCTCCGTCGGCAAGCAGCTTCAGAGCCACGCCCATCGAGGTGTTCTTTTTCTCACGGAAAACACTGGCGGGGCTGTCCTCCATGGTGACGGTCTCCGGAGCGTCGACGACCTCAAGCTTCAGACCGGACACGTCCTCACCTGCAAGCAGTTCACGAATGACGCCTTCGCTGCCGACAAGGACAACCTCAAGGGAAAACTCGCGTGCGGCCATAACGGCGCCGCGCACGATCTCACGCGGCGCATTGTCGCCGCCCATCGCATCGACGATGATTTTCATAATTCACTCCAGCTTTCTTTTTGGTTTGCAGACGGCGCGCTCACGCGCGCGTCGCCGTCTCACGTACGGCAAGGCCCGGCGGCGCGCAGCATATTTCAGCCTCGGCGCCATATGGAAGAAGACACTTCGGCTCGTTGTGACCGAAGCTCGCGTTATATAAAACCGGCAGATCGCCGCGGCCGAACTCGGCAAGCACACGGCGGATGACCAGCTTATATTCCTCGTAAAATCTGGCATAAATGGGCTTGCCGAACACGAGGCCATTCAGGCGGGAAAGCAGGCCCATCGTGCCCAAATGGCGCAGCATATCTTCCATCAACCAGACGGGCGGCTCGACCTCCGACGTCTCCAGGAAAAGGACCGCGCCGTCAAACGCCTCCGCCGGCGGGAAAAGCGGCGTTGCGATGAGGGTGCTCATGACCTCCATACAGCCGCCGATGAGCGCTCCGCGCGCACTGCGCGTGCCCTGCAGAAGCTCGTAGCCCGTATTCGGACGGAAAACGCGTTGCCGGTTTCTGTTCTTCTCCTCCCAGGGGAGATATTCGTCCGTCCACTCGTCGGACACACGAACCTCACCGACCGGCCCGGCGGAAAAAAGCGCCTTTATAACGTATTCGACCGTATAACCGCTCATATGCACGTTCTCAGCCAGGTCACACATCACATTCAGACCGTAAAAGCTCGCAAGGCCTGCCTTCATGCACATGAAGTGCAGGACCGTACTGTCCGAATAGCCGGTGACGACTTTGGGATTGTCGCGGATGACGTTGAAATCGATATAGGGAAGCATGCGCACACTGTCGTTTCCTCCGATGACAGGGATGATCGCCCGAATCGTCGGGTCGCTGAACGCGCGCATCAGATCCTCGGCACGTTTCTCAGGGTGGCGGTATACCGCGTCGGAACCCGCGAGGGTATACGGCATCTCCACCGGTTCCAGGCCGAACACGGTTCGGAGGCGCTCGCATCCCTGCCGGTAACGCCACAAAAACGGCGCATCGCCCGCCATGCCTGAGGACGGGCTGACGATCGCGACGCGATCGCCCGCTTTGAGGCGCGGCGGCTTTTTGAGCTTCAGCATTCGTATCCCTCCTACAGACGGGGGCGCACGCTGTCGATCAGCCTGAGCGAGCG
>CAKTWY010000037.1 GCA_934630445.1 uncultured Eubacteriales bacterium | reverse complement strand
GTGCACGGCTGGGCGGTTTTTACACGCTTTTGCATCGCAAATTCGGCATGCCGGAGGCCGATAACGGACGGCAGCCGTGCACGAGGGCCGGATTCGGCCGCACGGCTATGGAGCAAAAATGCGCATTGTAATTATCGGCGATGGCAAGGTCGGCCATACGCTGACACAGCTTCTCTCACAGGAGGGGCATGATATCGTCATCATCGACAGCAGTTCCAAAGTGGTCGATAATGCAGTGACTGCTTATGACGTCATGGGCATCAGCGGTAACGGCGCCAGCTATGAGGTGCAGATGGAGGCGGGCGTCAACAAGGCCGACCTGTTGATTGCCGCGACATCATCGGACGAGCTGAATATCATGAGCTGCATGGTTGGCAAAAAGATCGGCGCACGGCATACCATTGCGCGCGTGCGCGACCCGGAATATTCAAAACAGCTTTTGTTCCTGAAGGAAGAATTGGGCCTGAGCATGGTCGTAAACCCTGAGATGGAGGCAGCCAATGAAATTTCGCGCATTCTGCGCTTTCCCTCTGCGCTCAAGATCGACTCGTTCGCCCGCGGGCGCGTCGACCTGGTGGAAATCAAAATTCTGCCGGGCAGCCCGCTGGCAGGGAAGGCGGTGCACACCATTCACGGCACGTATAACGTGCGTGTGCTGATCTGTGTGGTGCAGCGCGGCGACGATGTTTTTATCCCGAATGGCGATTTTGTGCTGCACGAAGGGGATAAGATCACCCTGACCGGCGCGCCGGTCGAGATCACGCGCTTTTTCAAATCGCTCGGCATCCTGAAGGGCAAGGCAAAATCCGCGCTGATCATCGGCGGCGGGCGCATTGGCTATTACCTTGCCAAGCAGCTGGGTGAAATGGGCATGATGCATATCAAGATCATCGAGCAGGATGAAAAGCGCTGCAATTTCCTCTGCGACGCGCTGCCGCACGCGACGATCATCCACGGCGACGGCTCGGATCAGGATATCCTCGAGGAAGAGGGGCTTGACACCTACGATGCGTGCGTGGCGCTCACCGGCATCGACGAGGAGAATATCATTATTTCCATGTATGCCGATTCCAAAGGCATCGGCAAGGTTATCACGAAGATCAACCGCATGTCACTTGTGCGCATGCTCGGGAGCGTGGGTCTCGCGAGCGTCATATCGCCGAAATATATCACTGCCAACCGCATCGTGCGCTATGTTCGCGCGATGAAGGGCTCGGCGGGCTCAAGCGTGGAGACGCTTTATAAGATTGTCGATCAGCAGGTGGAAGCGGTGGAGTTCCATGTGGGAGAGGGGCAGGAGCTGACAGGCATCCCGCTGAAAAAGCTGCCGCTTCGCAAAAATCTGCTCCTCGCCTGCATCGTCCGCGGAGGCAGGCTCATCATCCCAGGCGGCGACGACGAGATCCTGCCGGGCGACAACGTAATCATTATTACAAACCATCAGATCCTGCGCAATCTCGGCGACATGATTGAGCCGATTGTCGAAGCGTGACGCGGGAGATGCGTTATCATTGTCAGCCGCGCGGACGGAGCAAGGAGCGCGCGGGTGAGAAAGGCTGGATACGGCGTTGAATTACAGGATGATTTTTTACATCATCGGCAATATCATGAAGGTGGAAGCGGCCCTCTTACTGCTGCCGCTGATCGTGGAGATGGCGTACAACGAGCACACGCTGCTCGCATTTCTTGTGCCGATGGCACTGCTTTTTACGCTGGGGCTGGCGCTGAGCATAAAGCCGCCGAAGAAAAAGATGTTTTATGCGCGCGAGGGGTTTTTAACGGTCGCGCTCTCGTGGGTGATCCTTTCCGTGTTTGGAGCGCTGCCGTTCTATCTGAGCGGGGAGATCCCATCGTTTGTCGACGCACTTTTTGAGACGATTTCAGGCTTTACGACGACGGGAGCGAGTATACTGACCGATGTGGAAGCCCTTCCGCACAGCATGCTGTTCTGGAGGAGCTTTACCCACTGGATCGGCGGCATGGGCGTGCTCGTCTTCGTGCTTGCGATCCTTCCGCAGTCAAACGACGGCAATAATATGCATCTGCTGCGCGCCGAGGTACCGGGGCCGACCGTGGGAAAGCTCGTCTCGAAGATGAAGCTGACCGCACGCATCCTCTACGGCATCTATATCTTCATGACGGCAGCGGAGGTCGTGCTTCTGTGCATGGGCGGCATGCCGCTTTTCGACAGTCTGGCGCATGCCTTCGGCACTGCGGGTACCGGCGGCTTCGGCATCAAAAATACGTCGATCGCCTTTTATGACAGTGCGTTTATCGACGGCGTTATCACGGTGTTCATGATCCTGTTCGGCGTGAATTTCAACCTTTTCTACTTCATCGTGGCGGGGCACGCCATGCGCGCGCTGCGCAGTGAGGAGCTGCGCTGGTATCTGGGGATCATTGCTGTTTCCATCGCGCTCATCACGGCGAATATCTCGCATATGTATGGAAGTGTGCTGCATGCGCTGCGCTATGCGGCGTTCCAGGTCGCGTCGATCATCACCACGACAGGGTATGCCACGGCGGATTTTAACGCATGGCCGGTCTTTTCCCAGATGATACTGGTGCTGCTGATGTTCCTTGGCGCGAGCGCGGGGTCGACCGGCGGCGGCTTGAAAACGGCGCGCGTGATCGTTCTTCTTAAGACGGGCTGGCGGGAGCTGCGGCACATGTTTCAGCCGCGCTCACAGGTGGCCGTGCGTCTGGAGGGGAAGAATGTGAATGCCGACACGGCCAACTCTATCCAGGTTTTCTTTTTTGTATACATGCTGGTTTATGCCGGGTCGGTGCTTCTGCTTTCACTTGACGGGTTTGACTTTGTCACCACGTCCACCGCGGTAGCGGCGTGCCTGAACAATATCGGGCCCGGCCTCGGTGCAGTGGGCCCGACTGGGAATTTCGCAGGCTTTTCGGACTTGGGCAAATGCTTGCTGAGCTTTAATATGCTTGCAGGCAGATTGGAAATTTTCCCCATGCTGATGCTCTTTGTGCCGGCAGTGTGGAGAAACCGCTGATCTGGAGGGAATCAAAATGATCGAGGCCGTTGTTTATCGTTCCAATACGGGCTTTACCCGCCGGTATGCGCAGATGCTGGCCGCACGGGCGGGGGTGGAAGCATATGATCTGAATGCCGCGCGGCGTGCGGTCAGGAAGGGCGCGCCGGTTGCATACCTCGGCTGGGTGATGGCGGGGAGGGTCAGCGGCCTGAAAAAAGCGTGCGCCCGCTTTGATGTGCGCGTGGCATGCGCTGTCGGCATGAGCCCGGCCGGTGGGGAAGCGGAGGCCTATGTGCGCCGCCAGAACCCGATGCCGGCGGGCAGGCCGCTTTTCTGCCTGCAGGGCGGCATGGCGCCGGAACGGCTGGGCTTCCCGTACAGGGCGATGATCGGCATGATGGCCAAGGGCCTTGCCGATAAAAAAGAGCGCACGGCGGAGGAAGAGCTGCTTCTGACATGCGCGCGTGACGGCGGCGACTGCGTGGCGGAGGATAACCTCGCGCCGGTCGTCCGGGCGCTGTTTCCGAATGAGAAGGAGAGATGTGAATGAAAAAAGTGCTTTTAGGCTCGGCCATGTTTTTGACAGGCGGCCTTTCAGTGGCACTGCTCTTGGCCGGTTCAATGGCGAACGAATGGACGGTAAACGGACAGTTCTCATCCGTGTGGAATCTTTCGCAGTATGGTTTGATGCCGGTCGTCTATGCTTTTCTTGGTATAGCGGCTGCAGGGCTTGCGGTCGCTGTCTGGGGTGTAGTTGACAGGAGAGATTAATCAGATACCAACTTTTGCTGATCGTGCAGGTAAGAGGAAGAAAAACATCCTGTCCGATGATGACCGGGATGTTCGTAAGACAGTAAACTATGCAAACGGCGTGACTTTTGGGGTCACGCCGTTATTTGCTGAAAGGATAGCCGCAAAGCGGCACAAGGGGAGCAGACCCTTGTGCGAAAGGTCGTAACGCAAAACAGCCCGGACATTCAGGTGTCCGGGCTGTTCGACCTCGCAGAGCGCACAGCAGGGTTCCCCCGTATAGAGGTGCGCTCTTATGCCTGTTCAGTAGATGGGAACCTGCATTACGTCATAAAACCTATTTCAGAATAAAAACTTGCTCTTCCTCTGTTCCGGGGTTTTTCTGAACTACTGTGAAAAAAATGGTTTTATGCACTAGTTGGTCGGGATTGCGTGAATCGTAACTTGTCTCATACCGGAATCTTGGCACTTGATTGCACTGCGTAACGGCAATATAATCGGATAGCGAAAAAACTCCAAATAACAGGCAAACGCACCCGAGGACCATCAGTATGCGTAGACTTCGTTTAGTCACCACCTGCCGGATAATGAGATATATACCGGCACCTGAGAAAAAACTTCCCAAAATCGAATAAATGCTTCCCCAACTGCTGTCACTTGGAAATATAGACAGTGCTGACACAATGATGAATATACCGAATGACAACATCAGAATGCCAATTACTTTTTGTTTTCCGGTCTTTAACTCATTTCGACTGTATTCTGCCATAGCAACAGCAGTCTCTCTTGTTTCTTGATCCATATTCTCGCTTTTCCTTTCTCCACTAATGATTTCAGGTATGCTCACATCAAAAAAGACAGCTATCTCGACCAGTATACCGATATCAGGCATATTACTTCCCGTCTCCCAACGAGATACAGTCCTGCTGGATACATTTAGCTTCTCTGCTAACTGTTCCTGCGTCAGTCCTTTTTCTTTTCGAAGCTTTTTCAGAAATGCGCCGATCTTGAGCTGATCCATACATATGTCCTCCTTTCGCTGTCAGCATAGCACCAGTCTCATCATTTGAACACGACACAAAGCGAGAAATGCCGCATTTCTTCGAATAGACATGGCTGTCCTGTATGCAAATTTTCAGTCTATTGCTTTGTTTGGTTTTATATCATCACACAGCAGTATAAAACACAAGAACAGCCACGGCAGAGCAAACTACAGTGGCTGTTAACTGTCTTATGAACACCTGACCTTCCGGCGGACAGGATGTTTTTGCCGTTTTATGGTCGAAGCCCGTCTGCTCCCTATTTCAGCAGGTGCATCTCAGTACCCAAGCACCTCGCCGATGACGACGGCCGTCATTTTTTCAAGGCCGAAGGGTTTGGCCATAATGATGTTCATGACCCGGCAGATGCGTTCTTTTGACGCGCAGTCGCCGCAAAGCGAGCCTCCGCTGCGCGCGCAGGGCGTCGAATCTGTAAAGCGCAGCGCGTTTTTCGGCGCGGCAAAATTGCGTGCGCGCAGAATCGCCGTCTCAAGCGTAGGCGCGATTTTATTAATGCCGAAGACGAGGTATGTCTCCTTCGGGCCGTAGACAGAGGTGGCGACGCGGTTGGCGCGCCCGTCGATATTGACCAGCTCCCCCGTTTCGGCGCAGGCGTTGACGGAGGTGAAATACACCTCGCAGGCGCTGTCGGCTGCGTGCTGGGCGGCGCGGTCGTTCGTGACCCAATGCCAGAAAACGTCGTTATTCTGCCCAAGACGCTCATAAAGCCCCATCGCTTCAAGCGTTTTAGACCCGCCGAAGACGACACGGCGGCCGGTCACGGTGTCTGAAAGCCATGCCGCCGCCTCCTCTTTTGTGTCGAAGTAAACGGCGTCGATCTCACGGCGGCGAAGATTCTCAAGCAGTTTTGTCGTATCCATAGTGTGGCGGATC
Organism: uncultured Eubacteriales bacterium; assembly: GCA_934630445.1. Lineage (GTDB taxonomy): Bacteria > Bacillota > Clostridia > Oscillospirales > Butyricicoccaceae > CAKTWY01. Next base: position 10,051 of record CAKTWY010000037.1, on the reverse strand, counting down.
GCCTCCTTTTGATATGAATGGTTACGGTTTGATATAGGCATACCCTTCCTGCTGGCGCTGGGCGAGCTCGACAACGCCGGCGGGAACGACGTGCGCCGACGGTACGAGCGCGTCTGCCCCGACTCCGTTGGCGGCGAGCGCGTTCGCGCACACGGCGAGGAGGACGCCTGCTTCCTGCAGGGCGGCAAATGCCGCGCTGCGGCCGGAATCGCGCGCCGCTTCCCGCGTGAGCGCGCGCACGGCAGCGGCATTTGCTACCACCTCGATCGTGGCCGCGTGCCCGGCTGCCTCGTAGAACGCGCACATATTGCGCACATTTGCCAGAAGAAGATCCCATTTTTCCATCTCGTCGATGTGATAGACGACTTTCATCCGCGGCCCGTCCTTTCCGTACCTGATAGTTTGATTGTGCCACATCGGACGGACAAAAACAAGGCGCAATTGTGTGAACGAACTGTTAAATTGCGCCGCGCGATTGACGCGCAAATACAGGGGCGGTATAATGAATTGCAGCCGACCGACCGGTCGGTCGGAACAGCAACTGAAACAGTGGGGTGTACGCATGAAAAAATGGATTTCGCTGATATTGGCGCTGACGATGCTTTCAACGTTTGCCGGCGCCGTGGATGAAGCAGCGGCCGGTGCGCCGGGGGAAGGCACGGTTCCCGTCGACGATACGACGCCGCTTCTTCTTACATATGCGGAGATTGAGCGGCTGATTCTGGAAAATAACCCGGTGATCTTTCAGAACCGGGCGTCGCTTTATGCCCTGGAGCATAACGACGCGACAAACAGCATGGCGGACGCGCTGTGGGAGATGTCCTCGCAGCTGAGCGCGATGCAGCGGCGGCTCGATGGTGCGGCGGAGGCGCTGGAAAATGCCTCCGCCTCCACGCCCGAGATTCAGGGGATATACGGCGCGCTGGCGCTGAATCTGCGCGCGAGTTCTGCTCTGGTGTCTTCTACAATCAGCACAGTAAAGGCACAGTCGGCGCAGATGAACGTGTCGGAGGATACGATTAAGACGACGAAACTCAACATGGAGCAGGCGGAGCTTCAGCTTGTCTCCGGCGCGCAGAACATTTTTATCGCGTATAACGCGATGGCGCGGCAGGTGCGCGACCTCGCGCGCAGCCGCACGTATCTCGAGCACAATATCGAAATTATGGAGCTGCGCCTGAAGCTGGGGCAGATCTCCGAGCTGGATCTTCTGAGTGTGACGGGGCAGCTGCCGCAGGTCATAAGCGGCATTGCCACGCTGGAAAATGAGATGGAGAATCTGCGCGGGGAGATGAACCTGATGCTGGGTCGTGCGTTCGATGCGCCGCTTGAGTTTGCCCCCCTGCCGGCGGCAGTACTGCCCGAGGCGGAAAAACGCGGGGAAAACCAGAAGAAGGCGCTGGAAAACAGCTATTCGCTCAAGCTGAAGGAGCAGGCGCTGAAGGAGATCAAGAATCCGAACGACTCCCAGGCGATTGAAAAGCAGCGCCAGGCGGCGGTATCGGCCCGAGACGCCGAAGCGCGGCGTGTGCTTTTCCTGGAAGATAAGCTTTGGCGCGCGCTGGAGGATAAGCAGCGCGCCGCAGCGGACGCGCAGAGCGCCCTTCAGGACGAAGCGCGCCGCTATGACGCCGCCAAGCTCAAATATGAGCTTGGCACCATCGCGCGCATCGATTTTGAGAAGGCGCAGCTTGACTATGAGACGAAGGCCTCCGCCGTGCAGTCGGCGTATGGGGATATCTTCACCGCGGCGTTGCAGTACGACTGGCTGATACGCGGCCTGCCGGCGCAGTGACGCTAGAATAGCAAACGATCGATTCGGGAAAGGAACATACATATATGAAAACAAGATATCTCGCGGCGCTTGCTGCAGCGGCGCTTTCCTTTGCACTTCTCTCCGGCTGCACACAGACGGAACCCCCTGCCGGAGAAGAGGGGTCTGCGCCCGCCGTTCCGGAGCAGAAAGAGACGATGATCCCGGTAGAGACCGCACGCGCGCGCGTGGGGGAGATCGCCCTTCCCAAAAGCGTGTCGGGCACGATCCTCTCCGACAGCGACGTACCCGTGGTGCCGATGCTGCCCGGTAAAGTCGATGAGGTGCGCGTGAAAGAGGGCGAGTATGTCGCCAAAGATCAGGTGCTCTTCGTGATGAACAAGGACGATATCCTCAAGCAGGTCCAGCCCGCGCGCGACGCGTATGCGCGCACAAAATCCATCGCGGACGAAACGCTCGCCACAATGCGGGAAAACGCGGAAAACACGCGCATCCTCTATGAAGCGGGCGCCGCATCCAAGGCGCAGCTCGACCAGGCGGAGCTGCAGCTGCACACGCAGCAGACACAGTTTGAAAGCCAGCTCGACCAGCTGAAAGTGCAGCTCGATCAGGCGGAGGACAGCCTGCGGGATCTGACCGTCAAAGCGCCGGCGGCCGGCGTGATCACAAGCCTTTCAGTCATTGAGGGAACGCTCGCGTCAAACACGCAGGCGGCGGCGATCATTTCAAAGACAGATACGGTGACGGCGAGCTTCGCCGTGCCGGAGACGATTTATTCGATCGTCTCGGAGGGGATGCCCATTTCCATCAGCGTTGCCGCGGCGTCGGATGAGGCATACCAGAGCGTCATTTCAAGCGTGGCGCCGGCTGCCGACCCGCGCACGGGGCTCTACACGGTAAAGGCCGCGCTTGACAATCCGGACGGAAAGCTGGCGCCCGGGCTTTTTGCAACGGCGTCTTTCACGACTGAGCGGCGCGAGAATGCGGTGCTCATCCCGTCACAGGCGATCCTCACCACGAGCGGGGAGCAGGTCGTATACACCGTGGCGGACGGCCGGGCGAAGCGCGCGGTCGTGACCTGCGGCATCACCGACGGCGTGGAGACGGAGATCCTTACCGGCATCAGCGAGGGCGACGAGGTGGTTGTCACCGGCCAGAGCTACCTGGAAGACGGCGCGGCCGTACAGGTCACGGGAGGGGCGAACGAATGAGTCTGCCTGCATTTTCCGTCAAACGGAAGGTGACAACCTTCATGGCCATGATGGCGGTCATCATTTTCGGTGTGGTGTCGTTTTCAAAGATCCCGCTCGATCTCATGCCGAATATCGAGATCCCCATGGTAGTCGTGTCGACGACGTATCAGGGCGCGGGCCCGGCGGAGATCGAGAGCATGATCACCCGTCCGCTCGAAGAGGCGATCGGAACGGTCTCGGGCATCAAGAATTTGAGTTCCATCAGCTCGGAGGGCTCGAGCATCCTGATGGCAGAATTTTCCTTCGGCACGGATATGAGCTTTGCCTCCCTGGATATCCGTGAAAAAATCGACCTGATGAAGAGCTATCTGCCCGACGGCGCCTCGTCGCCGATGGTGATGCTCATCGATATCAACGCCCAGCCCATTGTGCAGACTGCGGTGACGGGATCGGAGGATCTTGCCAAGCTGCAGAGCTTCTGCGACGACGTGGTCAAGCCGCGCCTTGAGCGCATCGAAGGCGTGGCGTCGGTGAGCGTAACGGGCGGGTACACAAACGTCGTGCATATCGATGTTGATTCCAAACTCCTGAACGGCTACGGCCTGACGACGAGCTATCTTTCGCAGATCTTATCGGCGGAGAACCTCGCCATCCCGTCGGGTGAAGTCAACAACGGCGGGCAGACGCTCACGATCCGCACGACGGGGGAATTTGCCTCGATCGACGATATCAGGAACCTCCTTATCCCTCTGCCGACGGGCGGCAATATCCGCCTGTCGGAGCTGGCGGAAGTATCGCTCGGCAACAAGGACGTGACAAGCATCGCGACCATGAACGGCAAGCCGTGCATCAATATTTCCGTACAGAAGCAGTCAGGCACCAATACCGTGCAGGTGGCCGAGCGCGTGAACGCCGCGTTTGCCGAGCTGGCCGAGGGTTACCCGCAGTACAGGCTCGACACGCTGATGGACCAGTCGGAATACATCAACCTTGCCATCAACACCGTCGCGACGAGCGCCGTGCAGGGCGCGGTCCTTGCGGTAATCGTTTTGTTCCTGTTTTTGCGCAACTTCCGCACGACGATGATCATTGGCGTATCGATCCCGGTGTCGGTCGTGACGACGTTTGTGCTCCTTTACTTCTGCGGCATTACGCTGAATATGATGACGCTCGGCGGCTTCGCGCTGGGCGTGGGAATGATGGTGGACAATTCCATCGTCGTGCTGGAGAATATTTTCCGCATGCGGCAGGAGGGGATGTCCCGTTCGGAGGCCTCCGTCAAGGGCGCGGGCGAAGTGGCGCTTGCAATCACCGCGTCCACCATCACGACGATCGCGGTTTTCCTCCCGATGGTATTTGTCGAGGGCATGGTGTCGACCATTTTCCGTGAGCTGGCGCTCACGGTGTCGATGTCGCTCATCGCTTCGCTCGTGGTCGCGCTGACGATTGTTCCGCTGCTGTGTTCGGTGCTGATGCCGGACGCTGATACGCTGAAACAAGAGCGCGCGCTCAAGCGCATGAAGCGGCCGAAAAACCCGGAGGGCAATTTTTTCATGCGCGGGTACAAACGCCTGCTGCGCGCTTCGATGCGCCATCGCGCGGTTACAGTCGTGCTGCTCTTCGCGGTTGCGGCCGCAAGCTTTTCCACGATCGGGATCATGGGAGCGGAATATTTCCCCTCCTCGGACCAGGGAATCATCACGATGACGGTATCGCTCCCGCGCGGAAGCAAGCTTGAAAGCACCGAGCAGATCGTCGATACGGTCGTTTCAAGGATCGAGGATATCCCGGAGCTGACGGACATCTACGCGAGCGTCGGCGGGGGAACGATGAGCATGTTCGGCTCTTCACAGGAGAATGCGGGCTCGGTCATCATTCTGCTGGAATCGATGACCACGGGGCGCCGCTCGGCGGATGCGATCGCCGACGATATCCGCGCGCGCACTGCCGATATCCCGGGCGCGGAGATCGAAACTTCCTCTGCCGGCACGGTATCGATGGATTCGCTCACGGGCGCTGCGATCAGCGTCGATATCAAGGGCAGCGACCTCGACACCCTGCGCAGCATAGCGGACGGATTGGCGCGCGAACTGCGCACGATCGAGGGCGCGCGTGAAGTGCAGTCGAGCCTGTCAGAGGGCTTCCCCGAGGTGCAGGTGACGCTGAAACGTGAAAACGCCGCGCGCTACGGTCTGACGGCCGCCCAGGTGGGACAGGCGGTAAAATCCGTTCTTTCCGGCGTGACGTCGACGAGGCTGAAGCTCGACGGAAGCGAGATCGACGTCATCGTACGCGGCGACAGCTCCATGCGTGCAAGCGTGGAAGCGCTCAAGGATATTCAGATCGCCACACAGGCGGGCGTGAACGTTCCGCTTGGGATGGTGGCGGATGTGGACGTGGTGCTCGGCCCGGATTCCATTTCAAGAACGAACCAGGTGCGCACTGTCAGCGTGACGGGCGTGGTGGTCGACCGCGACATCGGCGCCGTGGCGCAGGATGTGGCGCACATCGTGGAAAACTACCCGACGCCCGCAGGCTACACCGTCGATATCGGCGGGCAGAGCGAGGAACTGAACAAGGCTTTTGCGGATCTGGGGCTCGCGCTCGTGCTGGCAGTCGCGCTCATCTATCTTGTGCTCGCGTCGCAGTTTGAGTCGCTCATCCTGCCCATTGGTATTATGGCATCCGTGCCGCTGGGATTTGCGGGCGGCTTTCTGGCCCTGTTCCTGGCGGGCAAACCGTTCAGCGTTCCGGCGTTTATCGGCGTGATTATGCTTGCAGGCATCGTGGTCAACAACGCGATCGTTTTGATCGACTATATCAACACCCGCCGGGCTGAAGGGGAAGACCGCCTGACGGCGATCCTTGCGGCGGGACCGATCCGCCTGCGGCCGGTTCTGATGACGACGCTGACGACGGTGCTGGGCCTTCTGCCGATGGCGATGGGCATGTCGGAGGGGAGCGAGATCATCGCGCCGCTCGCCATTGTCATCATCGGCGGCCTGATCATGGGTACGGTTTTGACGCTGGTACTGATCCCGGTAGTCTATTCGCTGATCGACGATCTGACGCTGGCGATCAAGCGGCTTTTCCGCATAAAACCGAAAGGAACCCCACCGGATGGCATGGCAGTGCAGGAAGAAAAAACGCCTTCCGGCAAACAGGAGGTGCAAAAGGTATGACGAGCACCGGCGCAAAACGCCGCGGGCAGATTCTGGAAGCAGCGGTTCAGGTATTTGCCAACCAGGGATATGACCGTGCGCGCATGGAGGAGATCGCGGAGACGGCGGGCATCGCAAAGGCGACGCTGTATGAATATTTTGCCTCCAAGCACGAGATGTTTATTGCAGCGATCGAGTGTGCGTATGAAGAATACCTCGCGTCGCTGCGAAAAGCGGTGGATGAGCACGACTTATTTTCCGCCCAGCTTGCGGCATTGTTTGAGCGCCATATCGAATATTTCGGCAGGGTGGCGTCCGTGTTCTATTTTTCCGCGCAGATCCCGCTCGGAGAAGAGATACGCCGCGTCATCAGCAAGTGTAAGGACGGTTTCGACCTGTTCCTTGATGAGCTGATCGAAAGGGGGCGGCGTGCGGGAGAGGTGCGCGGTGACCTCGACCTCAGCCTCGCGCACTGTGTGATAGAGGGGGCGCTCATGCCCCTGTCACATGCGGCGCTGGAACAACACATTGTTTGCGGACCGGAGACGACGCGGAAGATGGCCGGGTATATTCTCGAGGGGCTCGGCACGCGCTGACACCGTGCTGCTGAAAGCGTCGCATCCACAGGGTCGATCAAAACAGAGGAGCTTGCACGGCAGGCATTGATGCCTGCCGCGCAAGCTTTTTGTATCTTTTCAGCCAATGACAAAAAGGCGGAATGAATTTTGTGGACAAGAATAGAATTGTGTTAAGATGCGTTGACAAACGATGCGCGGCAGGGTATCATTAGTACCGGGCAAACGAGGATATCCGCGTTTGCGCCATTTTTTGCATGTATGTTAGCACGGGCTAACAAATGGAATTGAGACAGGGTGAGAATATGACGCTTGATAAGCTGAAAACAGGCGCTTCCGGCATAATCACTGCGGTCGGCGGGGAAGGGGCGCTCAGACGCAGGCTTCTCGATATGGGCCTTACGCCGAAAACGCGTGTGACGATCCGCAAAATGGCACCGCTCGGCGATCCGATCGAGTTATCGGTGCGCGGGTATGAGCTGACCATCCGCAAGGACGACGCGATGAAAATCGAAATAAACGAGGTGCCGCATGAAAATTAAACTTGCCCTGATCGGCAACCAGAATTGCGGCAAGACAACGCTTTTCAACCAGCTCACGGGCTCTAACCAGCATGTGGGCAATTTTCCCGGCGTAACGGTAGAGGGGAAGGAAGGCGTCGTGCGCGGATATCCCGACGTGACGGTGGTCGATCTGCCGGGGATCTATTCGCTCTCGCCGTATACCTCAGAGGAGGTCGTGACGCGCGACTTCCTCCTCGGGGAGCGGCCGGACGCGATCTTGAACATCGCGGATGCGACGAATATCGAGCGCAACCTTTACTTAACGCTGCAGCTGATGGAGCTGGGCATGCCGATGGTACTGGCGCTGAACATGATGGATGAGGTGCGCGCAAACGGCAATTCCATCAACGTCAAGCTCCTTTCAGAAGAACTCGGCATCCCGGTGGTGCCCATCTCCGCGAGCAAGAACGAAGGCATCGACGAGCTGATCGACCGTGTCGTGCGCGCGGCAGAGGCGAAAGCCGGCCCCAAAAAGATGGATTTCTGCAAGGGCGCGGTGCACCGCGCGATCCACTCGATCGCGCATGTGATCGAGGACCATGCGCGCGCGGCGGAAATTCCGGAGCGGTTTGCCGCGACAAAGCTCGTCGAGGGCGATGAACCGATGATCAAGACGCTGTGCCTGCGCGAAGAGGACCTTGACATCATCCATCACATTGTCGAGGAAATGGAACGCGAGCTCGGCACCGACCGCGAGGCGGCGCTTGCGGACATGCGCTATGCATATATTGAGGAGCTTTGCGCGGCGACGGTTGTAAAAAAGCGCGGGGAGACGCGCGAGCAGGAGCGCAGCGCAAAAATCGACAGCATACTGACGCACAAGTATCTGTCGATCCCAATTTTTATCGTGATCATGCTGCTGGTTTTCTGGCTGACGTTCGGCGTCGTCGGCGCGGCGCTTTCAGATCTGCTTGCGCTGCTGATCGGATGGCTCACAAAATGGACGGATGCGGGCCTGACCGCATACGGCATCAATCCTGTGGTGCAGTCGCTTGTCATCGACGGCATTTTTGCCGGCGTAGGAACGGTATTGTCCTTTATGCCGATCATTGTGACGCTGTTTTTCTTCCTGTCGATTCTCGAAGACAGCGGATACATGGCGCGCGTCGCCTTTGTCATGGATAAGCTCCTGCGCAAAATCGGCCTGTCGGGCCGCTCGTTTGTGCCCATGCTGATCGGCTTCGGCTGCTCGGTTCCGGCGATCATGTCTGCGCGCACGCTTTCCAGCGAGCGCGACCACAAGATGACGATCCTGCTCGTGCCGTTTATGTCCTGCAGCGCGAAACTCCCCATTTATGCGCTGTTTACGGCGGCATTTTTCCCGGAGCATCAGGCGCTTGTGATGATCAGCCTTTACATACTCGGCATCATCATCGGCATCATTGTAGGACTTATCCTGAAAAATACAGCCTTTCACGGCAATCCCATCCACTTTGTGATGGAGTTGCCTGCATACCGCTTTCCGAGTGCGAAAAGCGTGGCGCTGCACATGTGGGAAAAGGCGCGTGATTTTATCGTCAAGGCCTTCACGATCATCTTTGTCGCGACGATCGTCATTTGGTTCCTGCAGAATTTTGACAGCAGGCTGAATGTGGTTTCCTCCAGCGCAGACAGCATGCTTGCGTACATCGGGCGGTTCATTGCGCCGGTTTTCGAGCCGCTCGGCTTTGGCGACTGGCGTGCGGCGACAGCGCTCCTTACCGGTTTTACCGCGAAGGAAGCGGTCGTGAGCACACTCGCAGTGCTCATGGGCGTGGGATCGGAGACGGCGCAGCTCGCCCCGGTGCTTTGGCAGATCTTCCCCTCGCCGCTTGCTGCGTTTTCCTTCCTGACGTTTACACTGCTCTATACGCCGTGCGTGGCGGCCATTGCGGCCGTCAAGCGCGAACTTGGCGGCGCAAGCTCGGCGTTCGTGGTGGCGGTGTTTCAGACGGCGGTGGCGTGGGTCGCGGCGTTCGGCGTTTACCGGATCGGCCTTCTTCTGGTGCACTGAGATGGGCGCGCTCGATTGGCTCATCCTTGCTGTGATCGCGATCGCGGCGGTACTGGCGGTGCGGTATCTGGTCAAGCGCAAAGGCTGCGGGTGCGGAAGCCATAGCTGTGAAACCTGTACAAAAAACTGCGAAAGGTGCAGATATAAAAAATAGCCTGCGGCTATTTTTTATACGCATGCACGCCGGTTGCCCGCAGGGCGAGACAAATGTATCGATGCAAAATCTCTGCTTTCGCCTGCGGGCGGCGGCGGAGATTTTGTTTGTCTGGGAGCATGAACACCTCGACCGCAGTTGTGATACAGCCGGCGGCATGCGGCCTTGCGGCGTTATATGCTTCCATTCGGACGGAAGGCAGCAGCCACCATGCGAACGTGTGACAAAAGCCGCTTGCCAGGTTGTGGAAAGCGTAGTAAAATAAACAAAGAGCAGATCAACGGAGGCGATGGATGTGCGTACGCAAGAGGAAATGGATTCGCTTATTTTAGGCGTCGCCGCGCGCGATGCGCGCGTGCGCGCGGTTTTGCTCAACGGTTCACGCGCAGACCCGAACGCCGTGCGCGACGGTCTGCAGGATTACGACGTCGTTTATGTGGTGACCGAAACGGCGCCGTTTTTGCGTGCGCCGGAGTGGATCGACGTGTTTGGCGAGCGGGCGATCATGCAGCAGCCGGACGCGCTTGACGCTGCCGTCGGACAGCCGGCTGATTTTGAGGAGAGCTTTGCGTATCTGATGCAGTTCGCGGACGGAAACCGCATCGACCTGACGCTGCGCACTATGCCGCGCGCATACG
>CAKTWY010000036.1 GCA_934630445.1 uncultured Eubacteriales bacterium | reverse complement strand
CCTCCAGACCGCGCGCGAGCTGGTCCGGGCAGGAAGTGGTCTTCGCGCCGCAGCGGATGCCGCGCAGAAGCGAGATCGCACGCTTTGCATCCATCCCCTGCACCAGGCGGCACACCCCCTGAATGTTGCCGTCGCATCCGCCGGTAAATTTCACATCCGCAACCGCAGCACCCTCGAGCGTGATATCCACACAGCGCGAGCACGTGCCGCTGCAAATGTGGCGGTACTCTGTCTTCATAAAACGTTCTCCTTTCTCCCGTGTACAGAAAAAAGTCTGCAGCTCTCGCTGCAGACTTTTCTTTGTGCCAAATGGTTACGCCTGCTTCGGAGCCTCCACCGGGCAAACGCCGGCGCAAGCGCCGCAATCAATGCAGGTATCCGCATCGATGACATATTTGCCATCACCGGCGGAGATCGCGCTTACCGGGCATTCTGCCTCGCACGCGCCGCAGTTGAGACATTCGTCGGAAATTTTATAAGCCATGTAAAACACCTCCTGAATATGAATCAAATACATTCTAACATGAAATCATAAAAAATCAACCGCATTTTAAAAAATGTTTAAAAAAGCTTTTAATTTGTGAATCCCTCCGATAGAAAACGCCAAACCTGGCAACAATATGGATAAAGTTTATTCTTTACCGTTTGGCGGGCCGCCTGCCGGAAACGCGCGGCCGCCGCGTGAAAAGCGTTGACGCGCGGCGCACGGAGCAAATGATGAAACTGCATCGCAACCAGAACCACATGGAAGCTTCCAGCGAGATTTTTCCGATGATTTCGGGCGAATCCTCCACCGATCTGCATGAAAACCGCTTCCGCGCGGTACGCCGCGCGCTGGACCAGCAGAAACAGGCAGCCAAGGAGAAACCAAAGGAATAACGACATCTGTTTTCATTTGGTCAGAAAAGGTCAAAAATTCCTGTTGACATTTTTTCAGAATCTGTTACAATAAAGCCATTAGTCAGAGAAAGTCAAATTTCAGGAGTGATGGCAATGGGGATCAGCGACAGTATTGCGGAATTTATTGACGCGCTCATAAACGACGGCAACGGAGTGGCGGAACTGCAGCGCGCGCGTCTGGCAGGGCGCTTTCAATGCGTTCCCAGCCAGATCAACTACGTCATCACCACGCGCTTTTCGCCCGAGCGCGGCTATCTCGTTGAGAGCCGCAGGGGCGGCGGCGGGTATATCCGCATTTCGCGCATCCAATACGACAGGCCTTCTCTGATTATGCACACCATCAACGCCGTAGGGGACGCGCTCGACGTTCCCACCGCCTCGGCCTTTTTGTCAAATCTTACAGCGGGCGACGTATTGTCCCAGCAGGAAGCGCGTCTTCTCTCCTGCGCCCTGTCGGACCGCGCGCTCTCGGGCGTTCCCACGCATGCGAGAGACGCGGTGCGCGCGCAGATGCTGAAATGCGCGCTGACTGCGCTGATTTGACGCAAGGGCCTGGATTGAACGAGGCGGTTCCGGCATCAGATGCCGGAACCGCTGTTTTATTGAGCGGATCGTCCGCTTATACTTCCCGCCGGCTCCGCACGGCGCGGTGGGAAAGGATCAAAATACCCCGCGTGCGGAGAAATGGATACCGATATGCTCTGTGAAAAATGTGGAAAACATGCCGCAACGCGGCACTTTAAGACGATTATAAACGGCCGGATGAGCGAGCTGCACCTGTGTGCTTCCTGTGCTGCGCGCGCCGGCATCATCATTGCCCCCGGAAGCGCCTCCCTCCCCGCCGGCGAGAACACGCAGCAGCCGGCATCTCAAGCGCCGGAAACAAAAAAGGAAGGACGCGCAGGCTATTTTTCCCCGCACGCAGCAAGCGCGCTGCAAAGCGCATGGAGCGCGGCGCGCACACTTGGCCACAGCGTGGTCGGCACCGAGCACCTGCTTCTGGGTCTTCTTTTGGAAAACGGCTCGCAGGCACAGGCGGCGCTCGCGCTCGCCGGCGTATCCGCCCAGCGCGTGCGCGCGCTTCTGATCGAGCAGATCGGTCAGGGCAGCGAAGGCGAGGCGCCGATGGGCGTGTCCGAACACCTGTCACGCGTGGTGGAATACGCGATGGCCCAGGCCGGCAGCGCCCGTGTGGCGCACACAATGCACCTGCTTACCGGAATGCTCCTGCTGCGCGAATGCAGGGGGCTGCAGACATTGCACGCGCTCGGCATTTCCGAAAATGACCTTGTCCGCATGCTTGGAAGCGCGGATATGAACGGCGCGGCGCCCGAACGCGCTGAGCGCGGCGCGGCACGCGGCGGCGACACCAAGCTGCTCAACCAGCTCGGCCGCGATCTGACCGACATGGCGCGCCGCGGCCGGCTCGACCCTGTGATCGGGCGCGACGCCGAAACCGAACGCGTGATACAGATCCTCTCCCGCCGGCAGAAGAACAATCCTGCCCTGCTCGGCGAGCCGGGCGTCGGCAAAACCGCAGTGGCCGAGGGCCTCGCTCAGCGCATCGTCAAAAACGACGTACCGGAAAATCTGCAGGGCAAACGCATCGTCACGCTCGAAATGGCGTCGATCGTCGCCGGCACAAAATACCGCGGTGAGTTTGAGGAACGCGTCAAGGCCGCGCTGGAAGAAGTCCGGCGTGCGGGCGACGTCATCCTGTTTATCGACGAAATGCACACCATGATCGGAGCCGGAAGCGCCGAAGGCGCGATCGATGCGGCGAATATCCTCAAGCCCGCGCTCTCGCGCGGCGAGCTGCAGGTCATCGGCGCCACAACACGCGAGGAGTACCGCAAATATATCGAAAAAGACGCTGCGCTTGAGCGGCGCTTCCAGCCGGTGATCGTTTCCGAGCCGACGCAGGAGACGGCGATGCGTATCCTCGAAGGACTGCGGGCGCGCTATGAAGCGCATCACAAAATCAAAATCAGCGACGCGGCGATCGAGGCGGCGGTGCGCCTGTCTGCGCGCTATATCCCGGACCGCTTTCTCCCGGATAAAGCGATCGACCTGATTGACGAGGCCGCGGCGCGCCGGCGTATCCATACCGTCACTGCGCCGCCCGATTTAAAACCGCTTGAACAGCGCGTGGAAGAGCTGTCCGTCAAGCTGCGCCGCGCGGTCGGAGAAGAAGCATATGAGCAGGCCGCGCACCTGCGCGACGAGCTGCATACTGCCGAGCAGGAACTGCGTGCGCAGCAGCAGGCATGGGAACGCCGCAAAAATGCGCCGGTCGACGAAATCGGCGAGGAAGACATCGCGCAGATTATCGAGACCGCGACGGGCATCCCCGCCTCGCGCATGACGGAAGATGAGGCCTCGCGCCTGATGGCGCTCGAGCAAACGCTCCACCGCCGCGTTGTCGGTCAGGATGAAGCCGTCAAGGCCGTCGCACGCGCTGTGCGCCGGGCGCGCGCCGGACTGCGCGACCCGAAACGCCCGATCGGCTCCTTCCTGTTCCTTGGCCCCACGGGTGTGGGCAAAACGGAGCTGTCCCGCGCACTTGCCGAGGCGCTTTTCGGCGACGAAAACGCCATGATCCGCGTGGATATGTCCGAATATATGGAAAAGCATGCCGTCAGCCGCATGGTCGGCTCACCGCCGGGATATGTCGGGTTTGACGACGGCGGACAGCTGACCGAAAAAGTGCGCCGCAAGCCATATTCCGTCGTTCTGTTTGATGAAATCGAAAAGGCGCATCCGGATGTATTCAATCTGCTGCTGCAGATTTTGGAGGACGGCATTCTCACCGATTCGCAGGGGCGCAGGGTCGATTTCAAGAACACCGTGATCATCATGACGTCGAATCTCGGCGCACGGCGCATGACCGACAGGCGGCAGCTGGGCTTCGGCTCGCCGGATGCGGCGACCGAGCGCGCGGATATCCGCCGCGAGATCCAGGCGGAGCTCAAGCGCGAGTTTCGCCCGGAGTTCCTGAACAGGCTTGACGAGACGATCGTTTTCGACAGGCTGACGCAGGAAGACATGATGAAGATCGCCGAAAATATGCTCGCAGACGTGGCGCGCCGCGCGAAAAGCGCGGGCGTTACCCTCGTATGGGATGCCGCGGCAGTGCGCGCGCTTGTGCGCGACGGTTTTGACCCTGCCTACGGCGCAAGGCCGCTTCGGCGGACGATCCAGACAAAAGTGGAGGACGTGCTCGCAGAGCGCCTGCTTGCAGGCAATATCGGTGACGGAACCGTCCATCTGACGGCTGAGGAGCACGGGCTGTCCATTGCATGAACAGCGGCTCTTGATACAAACAACAGGCCTTGGGATGGATGTTCATAATGCAATCACCCATCAAAGCATCTGCCAAACGGGATCGGAAAATAAGCGGACAAGAGCTATTCTGTTATCGGACAGGATAGCTCTTGCTTCGTTTTGAGACGCTTGTAAACCTGGAAATGAAACATCGCCGTTAGCCCGAGGCCATGAGGTCGGGCTTTTCCTCATCCAGAATCAAATTGATCGCCCGGATGGTGCGCTCATCTTTTTTGCAGCCGGGTCCATAGGAAGATCGCTCATCATCACGACCTTGAACGCGCCGTCTTCGTGAAAACGAAGCGGAAGTTTTGTCTGCAATTCCTTTTCCGGATCAATCATCGCAGCTGCTCCTCTCTTCCGCCGTGCGCTCCAGAAAATCAGTTTCACAGACCGCTGCAAGCGGATCGTCCGGGAAGAAAACCGATTTTATTTCATGACCGGCAAAATCCGCAGCGTATTCCCTGCCGGCAAAGCGAATCAAAACACCGCTCTGAACAGTACCTGAGCGCTCTGTAAACCGCACGAGATACCCGGCCCTGTTTTCCGCACGCTTGACAGCTTCACAGAGAACGGTTTCACAATCGACGCGCAGAAGCGACGTCTCCCTTGCGAGAGATCCTTTGTGATACGTCTCCATCACATGCAGAGGAGGTGCTTCCATCAAGGCAAGCGTCCGCGCCGCGTCAGCCGCATCTTTGAGTGCAAACGGCATCACCGCGCATAAAAACGACTGCTCGCCCTGATCCATATAATCGCCTTGCCCGTCACGCTCGCCGTAATGGTCCGCATACTGCGGCGTACGCGCAAGCATCATGCCGAGATTGGTCCCGTCGGCGCGGAAGCTGTATTTACCGCATCCGATCAGCGCAACGCCGCAGCCGTCCGCCCCGGTGACCGCCGCCCACTCCTGGGCAGGATTTTCGTTTCCATCGGCTTTCTTCTCGATATGGCCGCCGGGAAGCGCATAAAACGCGCGCGGCTGCGCAGCATTGGCCCCAAGCGTAAAACGCATCATCCTGTGGCGCGCACGCACGTCCATCGTAACGCGCATAAAAAGCGTACCGCAGCCGGGATACAGGACGTAGTCCTGTTTTACAGTCGTATCCTCATAACGCACGCTCACACGCAGCACGCCGCGTACCGGCCCGGACTCGATCCGCTGGAAGACTGCCGCGCCGAAACAGCCGAGTCTGCGGTCAAAGCGGAACACATTATGGCACCAGGTATCGTACGGCGTCTCGTCGATGACTTCAATTTCGCCGGGTGATTTGAGCAGTTCCCGCTGTGTACGTTTGTCAAAAAGGCGTAAAAGCGCCCCGGAATCCGGATCGAACTGCGCACGAACACATGTATTTTCAATAAAATAATCGCCCACAACAACGTCCGTCTCATTGGAGCGGTCGTTTTCTTTTGTCAAATACATCCGACATGTGGTATATCCAAATGCCGGAAGCGGAATCATCGCGACCGTATTCCATCGGTCTGCACTGTTCGTATACGCAGCGCGCGTCAGCTGGAGGGGCAACGCGTTTCCATGCGTATCCTCAAGACGCGAAAGCTGCTTGTTAATGCGCACCGGATATGTCACCGGGAAGGCATGCGGGTTGAACACCACAAGCGGCGTGCCGCGCTCACCGTTTTCCCACAGGATCCAGTCGCCTTCCTTGCTCCTCACCGGCTCCACACCGTCAGAGGTATCGACCTGCCATGAAATACGCTGCAGCGCAGCATTCTCAAGCCGTGCGGCACGGCACGCGCTTTCTCCAAAGGCGAGAAGCGCATCTTCACACGCCGGACGGATGGAACAGCCCGCCAAAACGTCATGGAACTGTTGGAACAGCGTCAGTTCCCATGCCTTTTTGATTTCTTCGCCGTTATATTCTGCCAGGCCCAGCGCGTGCGCCGCGCTCATCAGCTTTTCCGCCGATACAAGTGCAAGCTCTGCACGCCGGTTTGCCCGCTTAATACCGGAGTGCGCGCTGTAGCATCCGCTTGCATGGTGCTGCAGATCGTCGCGCAGCACAGGCAGAGCGTCCTCCTCCGGAACACGTGCAAAATATTGGTCAGGGTCCGAAAAACGAACCTCCTCATGCGCAGCAATAAAGTGCGTGATGTCGTTCAGTGCGGAAATGGTCGGTCCGCCGCCATGGTTGCCGACACCATAAAAGCACATCACAGCGGTATTCTGCCGCTCCGCCTCTTCCTGCGCCTGAAGGATCTTGATCGTCTGCCGGCTCATACCAGCATATTCCGGCCGCTCCATAAGACCGTCGTCGATCCAGTCGCCGTAACTTCCCATCAGTCTGAAAGCTGCGATCTTGCTTCCGTCCGGGCTCTGCCAGGCAAAGAGGCTATGCTCCAGCGCCTTTTCCCCCTGTGCAGGGCGCATGAAGACATATCCTGTAAGCCCGCCCTTTTTCAGCAGCTGCGGCAGCATTCCATTGTGTCCGAAGGAATCAACATTGTAGCCGGTCTTGGCAATACGTCCAAACCGGCTTTGAAAATACTGCTGACTGTACAAAAAGTGACGCGCGAACGATTCAGCGCTCGGAATATTGCAGTCCGGCTGTACCCACATGCCGCCTGCAATACACCATCGCCCCTCTTTGATGCGCTCGGTGATCTCGGCAAACATGGCCGGATCGTTCTCCTCGATCCACTGATAATATCCCGCACAGGCAGAGGTAAAGACATAGTCCGGAAATTCATTCATTCTGTCAAGCGCAGAACGGAAAGTCGCCTTGATCTCGGCAAGCCCCTCCTGCCAGCGCCACAGCCAGATCGGATCGATATGCGCATTTCCCACTAAATAAACTGGTTGTTTTTTCATAAAATCACTCTATTTCTCCTTCCAAAAGCAACGCTCCATATACGCTGCGGTTCGGTCTTCCATAAGCGACAGGATGCGCACCGCAGTCTCATCGCCCAGGCGTGCCTCCAGCATCAGGCGGCCCTCTTCAAAGCACATTTCGTCATGGACGGCGAAATCGTTTTCGAACAGGAACTGCATGTATTTGACCACATAAAACGGACCGTGAAAGCGCGGCTTTTCCCCATGATACCACTCAAATGCGATGTCGTTCATGCCTTTAACAGCGTCTATCATGTCTTCAAGCGCATTGTTCTTTGCAAAAACGACTGTGCTTTCTTCACGGAAATTCCCGGCGCCGTCGCAGGTGTCATGCGCGTCGCTCGCCCCGACAAACGGTACGCGCATGCAGCGCGCCGTTCTCCATCCGGACAAGCATGGTGTCGTAAGTACGCTCAAGACTTTCGTTTGTCTCATTGAGCGGCAGAGGGCCGACGACATCTTCTCAGCTGTCGTCGAATACTGCATGCGCGCCGCGTGTAAGAATGCGGAACTTCACCCGTTTCCCCGCGGGAAAGATCATTGTAACGGCACAGTATGACTGTACAGACGCTTTTCACCAGGAAAGTCACCCTATTTTTATACTGTTTTATCAGTATATAACAGCTCCTGATACAAAACCAGAGCTTTCTTTTGCGTTTTTTTATGTTATCTTGCTATGCTTTCATCTCAGAAAAAAAGTGCAAAAAGCATTGTCAAATAACAGTTTTGCAATGTTGTATTGGAAGAAGGTGATTGGTATAATTTGAAAAAACAGGCGGCCGCTCAGCTTTTGCCGCCATCCTGAACGAGACACCGAAGGTGCTTCGCGCACTGGACGCCTATTTTGCCGGACAACAGAAAGGGCAGCTCTTGATCAGCGAATACGCGCAGACAATGTCTCCCGCGAGAGAATCTGCCGCACGCAGAAGAGAGGGTGCTTTCAGACGCTCAATATGCGCAATTTTCTCATCCGCTGCAAAAGCCTGCTTCTGACTGGACAGGAAAAGAACGCAGCGCTGCTTGTCCAACGGGAGATTTCCCGTACGCTTCCTTCGCACAGAGGGCGCGCCGTACAGCTTCGTGCGCCTTAATACTATCAAGATGCCCGTCGTCTCCTGTCGGTGCTGTTAGACTACGCTGAAGCACAAGGGGTCGTTGTTGATCATATCCCCGATACGTGCGGGTTCTATGTCGGTTTTTCATCGGCCGAGGCGGAAAACGCCAAGCTCAGCGCCCTTGCCGCGGCGCGAATCGTCTTTGGCGCGATCGTTGCCTTCGCCGATGCCGAGTGGGAGGATAAACCCAGCTGCGCGCTTGCCACGCTCGCAGATGATCTTGACAAAAAGCGAGAGCTGCAAACACTTCTGACGCTTTCAAAGCGCTGGCGTGAAGTTTATAATGAAAGCACAGGCCTGCTGCGCGCAGACAGCGCGTATTATGAGGGAACGCTCTATCATTACTCCTTCCGTCTGCTTTCGGACATGCCCGGGCGCATCGCGCTCGCCGGTGGGAACGCCCGCTTTGTGGAAATGCTCGATGCCTTTTTCGGATACGGCGCGCCAGCCGTTTCCCAGCCTGTCGCCCCGGCGGACAAGGCGTACATGGCGTACGGTCATGCGCTGCATCGCTTTGAAGGGTATAATAACGAGCCGGATATGGAAACGCCTTATGCTTACCTCTACGCAGGACGGCACGACCGCACCTGCGAGGTCGTCCGCTTCGGCATGCGTTCAATGTTCCACGGCGGCCGGGGCGGCCTGCCGGGGAACGACGATTCCGGCGGCCTCTCCTCCTGCTTCGTATGGAATACGCTTGGCCTTTTCCCCGTTTCCGGGCAAGCGCTCGTTCTGCTCGGAAGCCCTTCAATCGATGCCGCGGATCTTCTTTTGCATAACGGACGGACGCTGTCGGTGCGTGTGCACGGGCAGTCGGAGGAAAATATCTACGTCAAAAAAATCATCCGCAACGGAAAGCTGCTGGACAGGGCATGGCTCAGCACGGATGAGTTTATGTCCGGCGGCACCTTGGAATTTTATATGACTGCGGATGCGGCATGCGACCGCTTTCCGCCTGTAAAAATAAATGCATAAGCGAGGAGTATTGGTATGCGAAAAGAGATTATGGTCGGAATGAACTTTCCCGGAAATGTAAGGGCTGAAAACCTGGAGCGGGAACTCCAGCAGATCGTGGACAATGGCTTCGATTATGTCGAATATAACCTGAGCGATCTGCCGCTCATCTGCTCTGGAAAGCCGCTTCGCCCGTATGTGGATTATGTCAAAAATATTTTTTCCAGGTTCCCGCTGCAGTATACGGCTCATATCGGCGACGGTCTCAATCTGCGCTCACTTGAAAAGACTGAACTTCACAGAGAAGTCCTGCGCAGCTCGATCGACGTGGCCGCACAGCTGAACATGAAAATGCTGACCATTCACTACAGCCGCGCATCTGTCTATCACAGGGAGGAAGCCCTCTTTGCCGAGGCCTGCAGAGAGGCTGCCGACTACGCCGCTGAAAAAGGCATGTGTATCGGCCTTGAAAACATCGAAGTGGAGTACCCTGATAAGGTG
This sequence comes from uncultured Eubacteriales bacterium, assembly GCA_934630445.1. Lineage (GTDB taxonomy): Bacteria > Bacillota > Clostridia > Oscillospirales > Butyricicoccaceae > CAKTWY01. Next base: position 6,096 of record CAKTWY010000036.1, on the reverse strand, counting down.
CTCCGGATGATCGACCGCGTGGGCCGCGACAATTTCCGCATGACGCTCGACACCGGACACATGATGCTGGCGGCAAACCATTTTGATTACTCGTTTGAACAGGCTGTCAAGAACTGTGCGCCCTATGTAATCCATATGCATGTCAATGACAACAACGGCACCTTTGAAATGGCGCGCATGAACGATATGGCGCTCTATCAGCGCATGACAATGGGCGAACGCATTCCGTTCGGCAAAGGCGACGTGCACCTGCCGCCCTTCTGGGGGAGCATCCCGCTCGGCTGGGTGTTTGAAACGCTCGACCGCGCCGGATATCATGGAATTTACATGTGCGAGTATGAAACCGATCTGTATGTTCCTTTCCACCGCTCCATTCAGGAACGCGTACGCGCCGAGGCGGAAGAAGCACAGACACGGGCAAGCGCCCAATAGATGATGTATCCGGCCCGGCAATCGCCGCGTGTTTTCCTGCAAAAAAAGCGATTTGGATCAGACCTTGTGTTCCAAGCAGAAGCCCGCCGGCCGAACGCTTTTTTCGGCCGGCGGGCTTCTCAGTCCACCAATCAGTCTTTATGCCACAGCGCGTATGGTCCAAACGAAAAGACAGGACAAAAGGCGTGCCCACCTGTCCTTTGCCCCAAAAGCTGCACAGCACCGCGCTGTTTCATAAATCTCATAGCGCAGGCGTGGCTGCGCTTGGGGGGAGGCCGGATCGTTTCTCTTCGGAGCGGCAAAATTTTGTGATGCGTAAATGGAATATTTTTTCTTTTTCATTGCAGTTTACGCATTGTATCTGTTCTGCTCCTCTTCATTTGCCTATGCGGTTCCGTGTTTTTGAACTGCACGGCGCATAGTTTCCATTTATCTGCGCAAACTGAGCTTGAAAAATTCATGGCAAGGAGGTTTGCACCATGCTTGATAAAATATCGCTGATTCTCGTTGTGATCGGCGCCCTCAACTGGGGCTCCATCGGTATTTTCCAGTTTGACGTTGTCGCATTTTTGTTCGGCGGCCAGGGCTCGGTCCTCTCGCGTATCATCTATACGCTTGTCGGCCTCGCCGGTATCTGGGCGATCTCGCTGCTGTTCCGCGATACTGCGGCGGCGGAGGATTCCATCTGACAGCAAAAAAGGCTTGAGCCGCCGCTTAACCGCGCGCTTAAGCCTTTTTTATGTTCCGTTACGGAACGTGGCGGCATGTTTCTCCTTCAGGAAGTACCTGCTTTTATTTTGCAGGCAGAGGGGCAGGCAAAAATACCGGCTCCTCTGCCTGCGAGGTGAGGACTGATTTATTTCACGCGTATCCGCTGTCCGGGATAAATCAGATCGGGGTTTTTCAAATGGTTGAGCCGTGCAAGCTCCTGCCATGTCGTTTCGTAACGCGGCGCGATTTTCGACAGCCAGTCACCTGCGACGACAATATAATACAGCGCCTCATTCTCCTGCGCAGGCGCTGCCGCTTCGGGCGCGGCAGGCGCAGAGTCGGCTGCGCTCTTTCCTTCGGCAAGCGAATTGGAAATGGTATACTGATCGATGACCGTCCAGTTGTTCCAGTCGATCTCTTCCGTCTCCTCATCCATGGGGGCGCGCTGATAAGCCAGGCCCGTGATCGCATCCTTTGATACGGTGATGACGCTGAAGATCTGCTGATCCTCGTCGTCGGCATAAAAATCCGTATACGGATCGGACGCAGGAAGATATTTATAATACTTATTGCCCACAGTACCGGCGGTGATATACATCGTGCCCTCTCCGACGGGAACCTTTTGATCGGCTTTGACCGAACCGCGGATATAAATATGGTCGTGCCCATTCAGGAACAGGTCCACCTTCATCTCGTCGACCGCGTCGATGAGATACGGCTTTACCTCATCGCCCGGATGATTCGAGGTATAAGGGCCGGCGTGCGCGGCAAGGATGCGCCATTTTTTCCCCGACTGTTCGAAGCATTTTTTTGCCCATGCAAGCTGTTTTGCAATGATATCCGGCTTTTCGGCCGGGGGAGTGACCTCGGTATTGATCACAACGATGCATGCATCTCCGTATTCAAAACAGCCGATCGTATTGTCAAACGAAGTGCCCGATGCGCCGCCCGGCATATTGAACCGGCCCGCATACGAAATAAAGTTCCAGTCTCCTTTCATCTCATGGTTGCCGGCGAGGGCAATCACCGGATTTGCCGCAAAGAAGTCCTGCATGACGTTAAAGCATGCGTTCCATTCGCTGGATTTATAGCCATCCTGCGTAATATCGCCCGTGATAAGCGTAAATTCCGGCTTTGAAACCGTCAGCGCATAGTCCATGCTGTTCTTAAAGGACTCGTAGTCCTCCTCGGTGACTGACTGTGGGTCGGACACAAACAGGAAGGAGAAGGAATCGCTCTGCTTCGGCGCCGGCGCTTTGATCTCATACTCCGCGGACATAAACGCCTTGCCGTCGCCCACGCGGTAGATGATCTGCGCGTCAGCCGGAAGCTCACCGCTCACAGCGCGGTGGCTGTATTTTTCCTTCCAGCCCTCTGTAACATAGATCACGCCGCCCTCACCGCTGGCGGTGATCCAGTCAGCATCGCCTTTCACTTTATACTGCAGCACGGTGTCTGTCACTTCGGGCGCTGTCAGCCAATTAAAGCGCAGTGTTCCCTGCTTCTCACCGACGGTCACACTGATCTGCTCCGGTTCGCCCTGGATACTGCCATCGTCGATGTACAGGCCGTAACATTCCGTAATGTAACAGGGTTTTGTCGCGCTTTCCGCGTCAGATTCAGCTCTGATGAAATAATACAGCATACCCGCCGTATCTGTTGGAAGCATTGCCTTATAGACGTCTCCATCCTTGGTCATAGCGACCTTTTCCGTAAACGCCGTTCCGTCAAGTGTGCGGCCATAATACACCTGCGCATCTTTGACTCCGCCGTCGGAAACAATGCGGGCGCTGATCACCGCACCGGCGTTTTGTTCTGCGCGGTTTACCTGATTATGGATGATGCGTATGCCCTGAAACGCATATTCCGGCGCTGCGACAATGTCCCAGGCAAACCCTTTTGGAACAGGATATCCGTTTTTCTCCTCCCCTATCCACTGCCAATCCTTTAAAAAATCCCAGCCCAAATCGATGTAAGTTGTCTTTTGCGCGAGCGCTTTTCCGGAAACTTCGGTATATGTCGGATTGTTTGGATGATCGGCCGGTTCATTCCCCGCAAGGAGCGTACCTTCCCACGCGAGATTGTTCTTGATGTTTGTACCCGATTCGTCGGCAAGCTGGCCGACGATCTTATCCACATTGCGCACGCCGGTAACCGTATCCTGCACGGCGACACACTGCGTCAGGTATTCGCCGGCGTTAAAGGAACCGACAATGCCGCCGCCCGAATGGCCGCCCTGGCTGGCTTCGACCGTGCCGGCGGCATAGCATTTCCCGATGTAGCCGCCGCCATCCTGAATGCCGGCGATGCCGCCGACGTCATATGGAGCGATCATCGTGCAGTCGGTATAACAGTTTTCCACATGCCCGATGATGGGGCCTTCGCCCTCCTTGACCTTGCCGGCGATGCCGCCCGCGGTATGCGCGTTTGACGCGTTCTGATCGACCTCGACCGTTCCGGTGACAATGCAGTTCAGGACCGTTCCATAGCACACGCCCACAATGCCGCCGACGTTCTGCTTGCCGATGATGTCGCAGTCGAGTACGGCGAGGTTTTTGATATATGCCTGCTCATTTTCATTTCCGACATAGCCGAACAGGCCCACATACTTCTCCAGATATTCGATTTTCAGGTTTCTGATCGCGTGATACTGTCCGTCAAATGTGCCAAGATAGCCGCGTTTTTTGTTCGACGCGATCGGCCGAAAGCCCTCGACGCCCGCCATGTCGATATCGTTCAGAAGGACATAATTGCCGTCACGCGGTGCCCCCTCCTTCCAGTCGCCCGAAAGATAGAGAAGGTGATCGACTGTGCTCACCTCGTACTGCCCCGTCGCCGCATTGTACGGCGGCGGCGTGCCGCGCACCGCTTCTGCCTCTTTGGCAAAGGCAGGCACCATAAGCATACCGAAGAGCATTGCTGCCGCAAGGATGACGCTCAGAACCTTTTTCATAGCCAGACCTCCTTAATATTATTATAAAACCGCTGTGCGGTTTCTTCGTCAGAACAGGAGGGAATGGGCCGCTTTGCTACGAAAACGTTTTCGTTGTTTCTGGGATTATCGTATAACGGTTTTCCATATTTGTCAAGATACTTTGTGCAATATATCTATTTATTTATTTTTTCTCTGTTTTACAGAATTGTATGAAAGCATAAAAATCCACCTGTTTCTCTCGCCTTTTGCATAAATCCGTATGCAAAATCAAGCAATTCAGAAACAGGTGAATTTTATTTTAATTATTCATCATTTCGACGTAAACGTTTTAATCACTTTAAGTCTGACAAACTCCTCCCTGTCCTTTTCCTCCAGGGCGTCGGAGATGTATTTGATGTCATGCGTAAAATTGGGGATGATGATATTTTTCAGCGCGTTTGCACGCTTCTGCGTCTTTTTGATGGCATGCGCAAGGCGATAGACGGAGTTTTCGATCTCGGCCAGCTTCAGCGTCAGGCGCTTGACCTTTTCAAACTTGATAAACGCCGTGTCAAACATGGAGTTCGTCTCATAAAAGCCGTAGAATATCTCCGGCGGGCGCTCGTCGCACTTCAGCATCGGCAGCTCCACCCCCATGACGGAGGAAACGCGCATCTTCACGCTGTTGTCGATCGGCACATCCTGCGCCATTTTCGTGCAGATGACCTGACCGAGCGTAATGTTCGCGCGCATCAGGGCCCGATACGCCTCGGAAAACGTTTCGTCAATTTCACTCTGTACCTCGGCCGCGGCGTCAATGAGGCGCATCATCTCGCGGATGAGGATATTGCGCTTGCGATCCATCAGATCGTAGCCCATTTTTGCAAGCGCCATCGAGCGCTTGATCGCAATGAGATTTCCTTTTGTCGGAATAACAGCCGGCATGGCTCAGACCTCCTTTCCGGCGCAGACGTCATTTTTCCTCCGCGTAATATTTTTTCAGGAGGTCCGGGCTGATCCTATCCAGCGCGCTCTTCGGCAGCGCGTGCAGGATCTCCCATCCGATCTCGAGCGTGCGCTCAACGGAGCGGTTCTCATCCTCCGGCTGGCGGACAAACTCCTGCTCGAAGCGACGGCCGAAGCGCATATAGCTGCGGTCGATCTCCGAGAGTTCATCCTCACCGATGACGGAGGAAAGCGAGCGCGCTTCCTGCACGCTGGCGTAGGAGGCAAACAGCTGGTTGGAAAGCGCGGGGTGGTCTTCCCGCGTGAAGCCCTCGCCGATGCCGTCCTTCATCAGTCGGGAAAGCGACGGCAGCACGGAGATGGGCGGATAGATGCCCGCCTGCTCCAGCGCGCGGTCGAGAACGATCTGCCCCTCGGTGATATAGCCGGTAAGATCCGGGATGGGGTGGGTGATATCGTCGTTAGGCATGGTGAGGATGGGAACCTGCGTGACGGAGCCCGCCTTCCCCTCGATCATGCCCGCGCGCTCGTAGAGCGACGCCAAGTCGGAGTAAAGATAGCCCGGATAGCCCTTGCGGGAAGGGATCTCGCCCTTGGACGAGGAAAATTCACGCAGCGCCTCGCAGTAGCTCGTCATATCCGTCATGATGACGAGCACGTTCATATTGTGCCGGAAGGCGAGGAACTCCGCCGTTGTCAGCGCGCAGCGCGGCGTGAGGATGCGCTCGATGATCGGGTCGGAGGCAAGGTTCAGGAACATCACCACACGCTGCAGAGCGCCCGAATCCTCAAAATCCTTGCGGAAAAATTCCGCCGTGTCGTTCTTGACGCCCATCGCGGCGAAGACGATGGCAAACTCGCCCTCCCCCTCGCCGATCTGTGCCTGGCGCACCATCTGCGCGGCGACCTTATTGTGCGACATGCCGGAGCCGGAGAAGATCGGCAGCTTCTGTCCGCGGATGAGCGTCGACATACCGTCGATGGCGGAGATGCCGGTGGTAATGAGGCTTCTCGGATAGCGGCGGGAGACCGGGTTGATGGGAGAGCCGTTGATATCGCGCCGCTCCTCCGGA
>CAKTWY010000035.1 GCA_934630445.1 uncultured Eubacteriales bacterium | reverse complement strand
GCGACGGCGACGCGCGAGGTGCGCGAGGACATTCTCCGCCTGTTGGAGCTGCGCGAGGCGCACGTGGCCGTCACGGGCTTCGACCGGCCGAACCTCTCTTTCGAGGTGCTGCGTCCGGACGACAAGCAGCGCGAGCTCACCTACCTTTTGAGCCGCTTCGACGGGAAGAGCGGCATCATCTATTGCGCCACGCGCAAGGCTGTCGAGGATATCGAGAGCCTGCTCAGCACGCGAAAGATTCCCGCCACGCGCTATCACGCGGGTCTGACGGACGAGGAGCGCCGCCGCAATCAGGACGATTTTCTCTTCGACCGCAAGCGCATCATGGTCGCGACAAACGCCTTCGGCATGGGCATCGACAAGTCCAACGTCGCCTTTGTCATCCACTACAACATGCCGAAGAACCTGGAAAGCTATTATCAGGAGGCCGGCCGCGCCGGGCGCGACGGCGAGCACGCGGACTGCATCCTCCTTTACAGCCCGCAGGACGTGCGCACGAACCGCTTCCTCATCGAACATTCCGACGGCAACATGAACCTCACTGAGGAGGAGCAGAAGCGCGTGCGCGAGCGCGACCTGGAGCGGCTGAAGGAGATGACGTACTACTGCACCATCCGCACCTGCCTGCGTGAGTATATGCTGCGCTATTTTGGCGAGACGGCGCCGAACTTCTGCGGGAACTGCTCGAACTGCCGCGCAAATTTTGAGACGGTCGACGTCACACTCGAGGCGCAGAAGATCCTCTCCTGCGTCAGGCGCGCGGGCGAGCGCTACGGCGCGCAGATGATCGTCAATATCCTGCGCGGCAGCAAAAACGAGCGTGTGCTCGCGGCGGGTCTGGACACGCTTTCCACCTATGGTATCATGGCGGAGGAGAGCGAACGGCGTGTGCGCGATATCCTTGCCTTCCTGCAGACGGCGGGCTTTTTGATACAGACGGACGGAGAATACCCCGTCCTGAAGCTCGCGCCGGGCGCGGCGGGCGTGCTTTTTCACGGCGAACGGGTCGAGATGTTCCTTGCGCGTGAAGAGGAACGCCCGCGTGCGGAAAAAGCCGACGGGCCGGAAAACCACATCCTCTACGAGGCGCTGCGCCGCCTGCGCGCGCGCCTTGCCCGCGAGCAGCACATCCCGGCGTATCACGTTTTTACAGACGCGACGCTGCACGACATGTGCCGCAGAGAGCCGCGCTCCGAGGCGGAGTTCCTCCAGGTTTCCGGCGTGGGCGAGGCGAAGCTCGCACGCTACGGCGAGGATTTCATCGAGCTGATCCGCTCCATGGGGTAGCCAAAAAACGCTTTTTTCGATACGATTAGAAATATAATGACTGGATATTACAAAAAGCAATCAAAAATAGCCGGCCGGATCGTCGGTTTGCGGCTGAAAGAAGGGGATCTTTTGTCAAAGCAAGCGCAGCAGACAGCGCGCATGAAAAGCCTGATCCAAACCATCTACCGCATGTGCGATACGGCCGAGCGCACGCAGGCGTTTCCCGCTGCGGAGGGCGGACGCCTGCGTGAAATATGCCGGGCAGATCTGATTGCCTTTTCCCTGCGCATGATCGTGGCCGACGGCGCCGTGCGCAGCGAGGAGACGGCGCTTTTTAACGCGCTGTTCGATATGGATCATACGCCGGACAGCCTGCGCGAGGCGGTGAAGGCGGATGCATACCCGCTCCTGCGGCCCGCCGCGCCGGGCACGGCGCCGGAGATTTACCGCCGCTTTCTGGCGGTGGACCGCGAACACAAAAGCACGTGGGCGGAGCAGCTGCTCTCTTCCTTCGAGGTGCTGGGCGAGATGATCGTCGCCTCCGACGACACACGCTCATTTTCCGCGCGGGCCGCGCTCGAGGAGCAGCTTGCCGCCATGCGCGCCTTGGCGGGCGGGGGCGAAAACGTGCAAAGGGAAGCGCCTTCACAGGGCGCGGCGGCAGAGGCGGCGGGCGCGGAGCAGGAGCAGCCGACGCTCGAAGAACTGATGGAGGAGCTTGACGGCCTTGTCGGGCTTGCGAACGTGAAGGAGGACGTGAAGGACCTGGCGAACCTCCTGCGCGTGCGCAAAATGCGCCGCGAGCGCGGCTTCCCCGTGTCGGAGATGTCGAATCACATGGTCTTTTCCGGCAATCCCGGCACGGGCAAGACGACGATCGCGCGCCTGCTGGCCCGGATCTACCGCGCGATGGGCCTGCTGTCCAAAGGCCAGCTCGTCGAGACGGACCGCGAGGGCCTTGTGGCCGGTTATGTCGGCCAGACGGCGATCAAGACCAAAGAGGTGCTTGCCAGGGCTGCGGGCGGCGTGCTTTTTATCGACGAGGCCTACGCCCTGACCGAGGGGAAAGGCGGTTTCGGCGGCGAGGCCGTCGCCGCGCTTTTGAAAGGGATGGAGGACAATCGCGACGACCTGGTCGTTATCGTCGCGGGCTATCCCGACCTCATGGAGAAATTTCTGCGTTCGAACCCGGGCCTGCGCTCGCGCTTCAATAAATTCCTGCATTTTGTCGACTATACCGCCGAGGAGCTGACGCTGATCTTCGTGTCGATGTGCGAAAAAGCCGGGCTGGCGCTCAGCAGCGAGGCGGAGGCGGCCGTGCGCGCATTTTTTCTCAACCGCTGCCGCAATAAACCGGAAGGCTTTGCCAATGCCCGCGACGTGCGCAATTTTTTTGAGAAGATGCTCGTCAATCAGGCCAACCGCATCTCTGCCATCAGCGCGAGCGACGCGGATATCACCGACGCGCATCTGGCGCAGATCATGCTGGAAGACGTCGCGGACATCGCACTCTGACGGACGCTGGCCGTCGAAAAAACGCTTTTTCTGCATACGTATCGTATATTGTGTCAAAATAAATACATTTTGTATAATGAAAGAGGGAAAATGATGAAGCAGCTTGCCATCACTCTGCCGGACGGCGCGCACCTTACGGGCTATCTGCACGACCGGGAAGAGGGCGTTTTCGACCTGCCGCGACCGGCGATCGTCGTCTGTCCGGGCGGCGCGTATGCGTTCTGCTCTCCGCGCGAGGCCGACCCTGTGGCGCTGGCGTTTTTTGCAAAGGGGTATCAGACGTTTGTGCTGTACTATCCCGTGGCGCCGAACGCGTCGGCCTTCCGCCCGCTTATCGCCGCGTCGCGCGCGATCGTGCATCTGCGCGAAAACGCCGGGAACTATCATATCGAACCGAAACAGGTCGCCGTGTGCGGCTTCTCAGCGGGAGGACACCTCGCTTTAAGCACCGGTGTACTGTGGAACGCGCCGGAGGTGCGCGCAGCAGTTTCCGCCCCAAACGGCGAGAACCGCCCGGACGCGATGATCCTCTGCTATCCCGTCGTCACCTGCGGCGAATTTACGCACGCCGAGACGCGTGCGAATGTAACGGGCTCTGAAGGCGCGTGCGCGCTCGACGATACCTTCAGCCTGGAAAAGCACGTCGGCGCGGACACGCCGCCGGTCTTTCTCTGGCACACCGTGGCCGACGAAAGCGTGCCGGTGGAGAACGCCCTTCTGCTTCTTGCAGCCCTACGGAAAGGCGGCGTGCCCTTTGAGAGCCATCTTTTTGCCGACGGCGAGCACGGCATGTCCATGTGTACCTATGAGGTCGGCTCGCCCGACGCGCACAACGCCAGGTGGTTCATGCTCTGCTGCGAGTGGCTCGGGAAGCTTTTCCGCTTTCCGGAATGCTGAGCCGGCCTGGAGAAACGGGCGGGGGGAGAATATGAAGTTTGTCATGTCCTACAGCTGTGGAAAAGACAGCACTTTTGCGCTGCAGAAGATGCTTCAGCGCGGAGACGAGCCGGTTGGCCTGCTCGTTATGATCAATGAGGAGGCGCAGCGCTCCTGGTTCCACGGGGCGGACTACGCTTTGCTCTGGCGCATTTCAGACGCGCTCGGCATCCCGCTGATCGCCTGCCCTGCGCGGGGCGAGGCATACCATACCGCCTTTGAAGAAGGCCTGAAACAGGCAAAGGAGCGCGGCGCGCAGGCCGCCTGCTTCGGTGATATCGACATCGAGCAAAACCGGCAGTGGGGCGTTGAGCGGTGCAAAGCCGCCGGCCTTTCGTGGGAATATCCCCTATGGAGACGCGACCGCCGGGAGATCGTGCAGGAGATGCTCGCCCAGGGCGTGCGCTGCGTCATCAAGTCCGTCAATAACCGCATGCTGCCCAGGACGCTGCTCGGAAGTATGCTCGACGAGACGGCGATCGGGATCATGGAGCGCTGCGGCGTGGATATCTGCGGAGAAAACGGCGAATACCATACCCTGGCGGTGGACGGCCCGGCATTCCGGTCAAAGCTGGAATATGAACTGGGAAGGATCCTCGATTTCGGCGATATTTCGGTGATCGACATCCGGTAAAAGCGGCCGTGCATGTGCTTCGCGTATGTGCGCTGAAATAGAGAGCCCCCGGTGCGCAGTCCGGTTTGATGGCCGGACCGCGTTCCGGGGGCTGCCTGTTTTCCATGTGCTATTCCACGCTGCGAAGATAGATGCGCTTTTCAAACGCGCCGCGCTCGGCTGCCTTGCGCGCCCTGCACGCCGCTACGTCCGCCGGCCGGTATCCGTAAGCTGCGCAGAGGGCGTCGATCACTTCGAGAATATCCGCCATCTCCTCCATGCACGGGCCCTGGCGGAATTCGTCCGCCTCTTCCGTCAGCTTTTGCGCGAGTGCCGGGAGATATTCCTCCGGCGCCAGCGTGCGCCAAACGGGCGTTTTGCCTTCGGCGGCGATGATTTCAGGGATGCGGTCGCGCACGAGCTTGTTGTAAAGTTTCATCTTCCCATTCCTTTTTACAGATCGGGCATGTCGGGCGCTTCGAACACGGTGCAGCCGACGCGCGTATCGTGGTCTAAAACATATGACGCGCCCGTTTCATGCCTTAAAAGCGCGAGCACGGCCAGATCGCCGCCCGCGCCGGCGATGAGCAGCGCCGACGTCATCGCCAGCGGAAAGCATCCCGTCGCGAGCGAAACGGTCCATGGGATGAGGCCCGTGACGACCAGCGGCGCCAGAAGCCCCAGCCGGTAGCGCGCGAGCGTCAGCGCCTCGGCACAGTGGCAGTAAGGGTTCAGCGACTTCCTGTCAAAGCCGATGCGGAGCGAGGCCCTGCCGCCGCGGCATGCGGGCAGCCAGACAAGGTAGTGCGTCAGCTCGTGCACAAGCGCGCCTGCGGCGTAAAACACTGTGCACGACAGCGCCAGCCAGAGAAAAAAATGCCGCTCCGGCAAGGCGTGCATCAGCCGGAAAACGACAAGGCTCAAAAGCGCAGGCGGCCCGGCCAGGATGAGCGCCCAGCGGTTTGCGCTTTTCATGGTGAGCGTGCGCTCGCGCGCCGTGTATGCGCCCAAGTCCGGGTGTGCGCCGGTTTTCATGCCCTTCCCTCCAGTGCGGCCAGAAGCGCCGCTTTATAAAATGAGAAAGCGGACGGCAGCGCATATTCCCGGGTGAGCTCCGCCGCCGAAACGGCAAAAAAACCTTCGGGCGGCGTATCGCCCAAAGCGTGCACGAGATAGCCCGTCATGTGCCATTCAACATGGGTGAAGATATGCTTCGCCCGGCCGAGCGGCGCGACAGCCGCCGGCAAGAAGCCGAGCGCGCGGGAAAAAGTCTCGGCCTCGTCCGCGTTGAGATTCCCCTCGCTCGAGACAAATTCGGCCATGCCTGCGAGAAGGCCGCGCGGTGCGCGCCGGCGCAGCACGCCGCGCCCGTTCTGAATGATGACGAGCAGCGTGCGCTCTTCGATGCGCCGCGCGCGCTTTTCCCTGCGCACGGGGTAGCGCGCCGTCTCGCCCGCCGCATGCGCCAGGCAGAAGCGCCGTGCGGGGCAGCAGGCACATTTCGGCGCGCCCACGGGCAGGCACACGGTGGCGCCCAGCTCCATGAGCGCCTGGTTGAAATCGCCGCTCCGGCCCGGCGGCATCGCGGCTTCGATGCGCACTGCAAAATCCGCGCGCACGCGCGGCTCATCGATGCAGGACGCGTCCGCCTCGATGCGCGAGACGACGCGCAGGACGTTTCCGTCCACAGCCGCGCGCGGCAGGCCGAACGCGATGGACGCGATTGCCCCCGCCGTATACGGCCCGATGCCCGGCAGGGCAAGGAGCGCGTCATAGTCCGCGGGGAGGGCCGCACCGTGCGTGTCCATCAGCTGCTGCGCGCATTTTTTGAGGTTGCGCGCGCGGCTGTAGTAGCCCAGCCCTTCCCAGACTTTCAAAAGCTTTTCTTCCGGCGCTGCGGCAAGCGACGCGATATCGGGAAACGCGGCAAGAAAGCGCTCATAATATCCGCGCACGGCTTCCACACGCGTCTGCTGCAGCATGATTTCCGAGATCCAGACATGATACGGCGTCGGATCTGCGCGCCACGGGAGTGTTCGCGCGCTTGTGTCATACCAGGATAAAAGCGGAGCGGCCGCTGAAGCGAGCGGGCTGTGCCTGCTGTTCATAAAAGTAGATCCTTTCCTGGGAGGTTGCAGCGCGGAGCGAGCGCTGAATTTTTATGTGACTGGGAATTCATTTCCCGGTCATATACTTGAGCCGCCGCAATCGGCGGCAGCCTGCCCACGTAAACCAAAACGAACGCTTGCGTTCGTTTTGAGATCATTCTGCCATAGAGTGCGGAGCCTTTATGGTAGAATTGTCATGTGCGGTCTGTGACGGCACGCCATAAAATCTCAGCGCATCGTCTCAGCGAGACGGCATGCGCGTGGTATGATATCCGTATGCGGATATCATACCACACTCGAAAAGGAAAGAAAAGGCGGCGGTGACGCCTTTGCGCCATTTTTCCGCCGGACGTCATATGTTCCTTTTTTGCAAGGCAGGGCGCTGCAAACGATCTTTTTTGCGGATAAAATGCGCCTGAAGATGCTTCAAAATAACTCCGCATCACACGTAAAAACGTCCGCTTACGGCGAACACGACGGAAAGACTGCATTTTCTTTTAACTTTTTATGAAACAAAACATAATATTTTTGCAATAAAGAGAAATGTTTATCAACTTTTTTTATTGACATGGAGTACACGGTCTGCTAGAATGAGATAGTTAATTTAGCATGATGAAGCGGGCTGACAGAGTTTCGGTACCCTGTGCTGGATGAAGCTGCGCAGGCGCCGGCTTTCAACTTCTGTGCTGGACTGACAAAATCATATGAGGAGAGATCATCATGAAAAGAGTCAAAGTGCTTTCGCTGCTTCTTGCTGCCGCGATGATTGTCACGCTCGTTTCCGGCTGCGGCCAGAAAAGCTCGGGCGATACTATTAAAGTGGGCCTGAACTACGAGCTTACCGGTGAAGTGGCGCAGTATGGCCAGGCGTGTGCCGATGGCATTGAGATGGCCATCGCCGAAATCAACGCCGCCGGCGGCGTCAACGGCAAGCAGCTTGAAGCGGTCAAGCTCGACAACAAATCCGACAACAACGAGGCGATGAACGTCGCCACGCGCCTTGCGACCAAAGACAAAGTCTGCGTGATCATGGGCCCGGCCACTTCCGGCGCTTTCAAGGCGACAGTATCCGTGTCCGATACATATAAGGTGCCGCTCGTATCCTGTTCAAGCACGGCAAACGACGTCACCGTCAAGGACGGGAAGCTGAACGAGTGGGTCTTCCGCACCTGCTACAGCGATAATTTCCAGGGCAGCGTCATGGGCAACTTTGCCACATCGGATCTTGGCGCGAAGACAGCGGTCATCCTTCTCGACACGGCGAGCGACTATTCCAACGGCCTTGCCGACGCGTTTGAAGAATCCTTTGTCGAAAAAGGCGGCTCGATCGCCGGGCGCGAGGCGTTCACCTCCACCGACAACGACTACAGCCCTGTTCTTACAAAAATCAAGGGCATGAGCTTTGATGTGATCTACCTGCCGGCATACTACGAGAATGTCGGCCCCATCATCAAGCAGGCGCGCGCTCTCGGCATCACCGCGCCGATCCTCGGCGCGGACGGCTACGACTCTGAAAAGATGCTCGAGCTTGCCGGCAGCAAAGAGGCGCTTTCCAACGTGTTCTTTACCAACCACTATTCTTCGGGCGACACGAGCGAAGATGTGGTGAACTTTGTGGAGAAGTATAAAGAGAGCCATGACGGCACGGAGCCGGGCGGCTTCAACGCGCTGGGCTATGACATGATGTATTTTGTCGCAGACGCCATCAAGCGCGCGGGCAGCACCGATACCGCCGCGATCCGCGACGCGCTCGCCTCGACGACAGACTTCCCCGCCGTCACGGGCCAGTTCTCCATCGACGAGAACCACGACAGCGTCAAGTCCACTGTTATCATCGAGTATAAAGACGGCGAGCAGACCTTCCGCACGAAGATCAGCGGCTGATTCTGCCTGAAAACGCCTATATCTGCATTTTGGCGCTTCGCGCGCCGGGCACTGCGCCCGGCGCGCGCATGCGTATTTTCTTTTACAATGCGCGCCGCGCGGGAGGGCCCGCGCTGCGCATATCAATGGCTTCATACAAATGTCCGTTCGTACTTTCCGGCAGCGGGTATTTGTATAAAGCCGTTCTCCAAGGAGGTTGACGCGATGGATCAGTTTATCCAGCAGATCATAAACGGCCTGTCCATCGGCAGTATCTACGCGCTCATCGCGCTGGGATATACGATGGTCTACGGCATTATCAAGCTTATCAACTTTGCCCATGGCGACATTCTGATGGTCGGCGCATATGTGGGCTACCTGTGCGCGTCGGCGGGGCTTCCGTTCATGCCGGCGCTGCTGGTATCGGTCGCGGCGTGTGCGCTGCTGGGCATGCTCACGGAAAAGCTTGCCTACAAGCCGCTCAGAAACGCGCCGCGCATCACGCTGCTCATCACGGCCATCGGCGTGTCGTTTTTGCTCGAGTATCTGATGATGTATATTTTCAAAGCCGATTCCCGTTCGTATCCGACGGACTTTTTCGTCACTGAGTCGATCGAGCTCGGCTCGATCCACCTGCCGCTCAACCAGCTGTATGTGCTGGGCATCACGGTGGCCATGATGATCGCCCTGCAGCTGATCATCAAAAGGACGCGCATGGGCCGGGCGATGCGCGCCGTCTCCTCCGATCGCGACGCGGCGCAGCTGATGGGCGTCAATGTCAATCAGACGATTTCATTTACCTTTATTCTCGGCTCTGCGCTGGCAGGTGTCGCGGGCGTGATGTACGGCGCGATGTTTAAGATCAACCCCCTCATGGGCATGCAGCCGGGCCTGAAGGCCTTTATCGCGGCGGTCTTCGGCGGGATCGGCAGCATTCCGGGCGCGATGGTCGGCGGGCTTCTGCTCGGCTTTATTGAGACGATGGTCAGCGCCTATATTTCCAGCGCGTTCAAGGACGCGGTTGCCTTCGCCATCCTCATTATCGTCCTGCTGGTGCGCCCGCACGGCCTGCTCGGCAAGGATACGAGAGAGAAGGTGTGATGCATGGATAAACTGAAAAACCGCTTCCCGAACGGGAGCCTTTTCCACTGCGCAGTGGGCGTGGGCGCGGCGCTTGCCGTCTATGTGCTGATGAAGGTGCTCATCCTTGTCAATATCATCGATCCTTTTTATCTGATGATCGTGCAGAAGATCTGCATCGACATCATTCTCGCGCTGGGGCTGAACCTCATCACCGGTATCACAGGTCAGTTTTCTCTCGGGCACGCGGGCTTTATGGCCATCGGCGCGTATACGGGTGCGCTGATTATTATGAACCTGCCGATGAACCTGGGAACGGCGCTGCTCGCCTGTGCGGCGGCTGCAGTCACGGGCGGCCTTGCGGGCTTCCTCATCGGCATCCCGACGCTTCGCTTAAAGGGCGACTATCTCGCCATCGCGACGCTCGGTTTTGCGGAGATCATCCGCATCGTCATCCTGAATATCGACCAGTCCGTCCTCGGCGGCGCCGCGGGGCTTTCGAGCCTGCCGCGCTTCACTACCTTCGAGTGGGTGTTCATCAGCCTGGCGGTGGCCTTCGCCGTCGTGCGCAACTTTGTCCGCTCGAGCTACGGCCGCGCGTGCATCGCCGTGCGTGAGGACGAGGTCGCGGCAGAGGCCATGGGCATCAACCTGACGAACACGAAGATGATCGCCTTTGTCATCGGCACGGCGCTTGCAGGCTTTGCCGGCGCGCTCTACGCCGGCAACGTCGGCTACATCGCGCCGAAGGACTTCGGCTTTATGAAGTCGATCGACATCCTGATGATCGTCGTTATCGGCGGGCTTGGCAATCTCTGGGGCACAGTGGGCGCGGCGGTGCTGATGAATATCGTCTCCATGCTCCTGCAGGACGCGGCGGAGCTGCGCATGGTGCTCTACGCGCTGATCCTTATCATCATCATGCTGGTCAAATCCGGCGAAACGCCGTTTTTTGTTAAGATCCGCGCCGGGCTGTCGAAGCTTGTGCGCATAACATCCCTTGTGCGCCCGCGCGGCGGAAAGGCGGGGCAGAAAAAATGACAATCCTGAAAGTTGAAGACCTTGCCAAGAACTTCGGCGGCCTGCAGGCCGTCACGGACGTAAACATTACCGTCGAAGAGGGGGAACTTCTCGGCCTGATCGGACCGAACGGCGCCGGAAAGACGACCATTTTCAACCTCCTCACCGGCGTGTACGTGCCAACTTCCGGCACGATCGAACTCAAGGACAAGGACGGCAGCCTTGTGAAGATCAACGGCTTAAAGCCGTATCTCACCTCACGGCGCGGGATCTCCCGCACATTCCAGAATATCCGCCTTTTCAAAGAGCTGTCCGCCCTCGACAACCTGCGCATTGCCATGCACAAAAACGTGCACTACGGCCTTGTAGCGGCAATTTTGCGCACAGGCGCATACCAGCGCGATGAAAGGCGCTTTTCGCACGACGCGATGCATATTCTGGAGCTTGTCGGCCTGCAGGAAAAAGCGCAGGAGCTGGCGAAGAACCTGCCCTACGGCGAGCAGCGCAAGCTTGAGATCGCCCGCGCCATTGCCACGGGCGCGAAGGTCATCTTCCTGGATGAGCCTGCCGCGGGTATGAACCCGAGCGAGACGGAAGAGCTCAGCCGCCTGATCCTGCGTCTGAAGGCGGAATTCGGTTTGACGATCATCCTGATCGAACACGATATGAAGTTTGTCATGGGCCTGTGCGAGCGCATTTATGTGCTCGATTTCGGCACCATTATCGCCGAGGGCGTTCCGGACGAGATCAAGGCCAACAAGCGCGTGATCGAGGCGTATCTCGGGGAAGAATTGCAGTAAGGCGGGGGAAGGATGACACCTGTGTTTGTTATAAAAAATCTTAACGTCTGCTACGGCGCCATCCAGGCGCTCAGGGATGTGTCGCTCGAGGTGAACGAAGGCGAGATCATCACCCTGATCGGCTCGAACGGAGCGGGTAAGAGCACGACGCTTCGCGCCATTTCCGGCCTCATCCCGGCCGCAAGCGGAAGCATTTCGCTCGGCGGCAAGGAGCTGACGAAGGCCTCTCCCACGCAGATCGTGCGCGCGGGCATTGTGCAGGTGCCGGAAGGGCGGCGCATCTTTACCGATATGACGGTTTACGAGAACCTTCTGATGGGTACCTATCTGCGCGGTGATAAGGCGCAGATCCGCCGCGATATTGAGTCGATGTACGAGCGTTTCCCCATCCTGGGAAAACGCAAAAACCAGCTGGCCGGCACGCTGTCGGGCGGCGAGCAGCAGATGCTGGCCATGTCGCGCGCGCTGATGGCGCGCCCGAAGCTCCTGCTTCTCGACGAGCCGTCCATGGGCCTTTCCCCGGTGCTGGTCAAAGAGATCTTCGATCTGATTCAGGAGATCAACCGCGCGGGAACGACCATTCTTCTCGTCGAGCAGAACGCCAATCTCGCCCTGTCCATCGCCAGCCGCGCTTATATTCTCGAGACGGGGCAGATCGCCATGTCGGGCGACGCGGACGAGCTGGCGAGCAGCGACGCCGTGCGCCGCGCCTATCTGGGCGGCTGAGCCTCATTTTGCAGGATTGCATGGAAAAACCTGCAGAATGCCGCTGCATTTTGAACGATCGTACAAATTACAAAAAGATGCTGATTGCCGCTTGACACCTGCGGTTTTCAGGCTTATAATTTGACCATACAGCAAAGGCGCTGTCGGATGAAAATTTCCGACAGCGCTTTTTCTGCATAATCGGGCACAATGGCGTGCACCGCAGGGAAGGCGCCTAGGACTTTGACGCCCTGCAGGATACCAAGTAGCGGTTTGCTTTCTTTCGCTGTTCTCCATTTCTCCATCCAATAGATCGAAGCCCCGGAACGGGAACGGCTCAATCGGCCGTCCGCGTTCCGGGGTTTCGCGTGCACGTCGGTCATCCGCTGTGCAAACGGGTAAAAAACGATTTTTGGCGCATGATAAACAGACGTGCAGGACCGTTTCTGACATCATTTTTACGGCAAAAAGGGGGAAGTCTGCCTGATATGTCAAAAGAACTTGCAAAAGCGGACGCGCCGCGCCATGTGCGCGTTCTGCTTCTGGGCGGTACGATTGCGTGCTTCATCAATGAAAAAGGGGAAAGCACAGTTGTCAATATTGCCGATTATGTAAAGACCTTTCACGCGCTCGATGATGCGGTGCGCATCTCTGTCAAATCCTTCAGCCGCCTGGACGGGTATGAGACAAAAATTTCTGATCTTGTAAACGTCTCGAAAGAGCTTAAGCGCACGCTGCGCGAGGACGCGGTCGATGGGATTGTCGTTGTCATGGGCACAAATGTCATGGAAGAGGCGGCCTTCAGCATCAATCTCCTTGTCCGGACAGACACGCCCATTGTTTTTACAGGCGCGATGCGCATCCCGGAAGCGCGAAGCGCCGATGGCGCGGGCAACCTTGTCTCCGCAATTGCAGCGGCGGCGTCCGGCGCATGCAGGGAACTTGGCGCCATTGTCGTGTTCAATGACGAGATCCATTCCGCCGACTATGTGCGCAAGCTGCATCCGCTTAACCCAGGCGCCTTTGGTTCGGAATTTCCGCTTGGGTACATCGCAGAAGGCACACCCAGCGTACGTACGCGGCCCGTGCGCCGGCTGATGCCGTGGCTGGAAGTCAAAACGCCGCCCAAAGATGTGCTTCTCTACAGCTCTTATCTCGGCGACACGGGTAAGCTCCTCGACTGCGTCGAAACGATGGGCTGCGAAGGCGTTGTTGTCGAGGGCACAGGCGGCGGCAGTGTCGCCGAATGGGTGTTTGAACGTTTTGAGCGCATCCATGCGCGCATGCCGGCCGTTATGGCAACGCGCATCGGCGCGGGAGACGTCATGACCGGCACGTACGGAAATGATTATGGCATGCCGCGCTACTGCATCGAACACGGCTATCTCATGGCGGGCCAGCTCGACGGGCGCAAGGCGCGCCTTTTGCTGACGTTCCTTTTGATCAGCGAATGCACGCCTGGGCAGATCGCGGAGAGCTTTCGCATGTATTCAAAAGCGTACATCCCCGGAGCCGGGGGAAAATAGAGGAACTTTGTTTGCAGAAAAACAGTACCGGCATTTTTGAGACACCTGACGTTCCGGTGAGATCGGCACCCTGCCCGGAACGCCGGACATCAGATGGGGATATGCCCGCTTTCATGCAGCGGGCGGAGGGCGCCGGTCAAAGGCCGGTATCCTCCGCTCCTCCTGGCGCGTAACGCGCTACCCGACGGTCACGAGCGCCTCGATCTGTGCGAGCTTTTTCACCCCAATGCCGCTGACGGACAACAGCTCCCGCACGGATTTGAAATCGCCGTTTTCCGTCCGGTAATCAACGATGCGCTGCGACAGCGCCGGCCCGATACCGGGAAGCTGCTGCAGCTCGGCAAGCGTCGCGGTGTTGATGTTGATGAGCGTGCGGTTTTCGTCCTCCTTGCCGGCAGACGGGGCTTCGGCCGGATCTGGGGCATCGTCTGCTGCGGCGTCTTTCTCATGGCCGCTTTCTGAAACCGGGCCGGGCGCGTCCGTTTCCTCCGGAAGGGCTTGGCCGCCGGGCGAATTGCTTTGCGCGGCATCCGGCGCTGCTGCCGCGCCGTTTTCAGCTTTTGCATCCGTGAGCGGCCAGTCCTCCGTGCCCACGCTCTCGCGCATGGCGGCAGCATATTCCTTTTCCAGAGACAGATAGACGCCGGGATTCGACCTGCTGCCCCACAGATAGCCGAGCATGACACAGATCGCCGCCAGGGCGACACAGAAAAGGATCAGCTGCGCTCTTATTTTTGTCATAAAAACATCTCCTCCCGGCGTTGAAATCATCAAAGCCTTCTGGTATAATTGACACACAAGTTTACATAATTTTGTGGAGGAAACTATGCCGGTAAAAAAGCTGTGCCTTTTGATGCTTGTGGTCTTTGCACTGACATTTTCTGCCGCGGCGCTTGACGACCCCGCGCCGCAGTGCAAGGCCGCGCTGGTTATCGATATGAATACAGAGACGACGCTGCTCGATTTTCACGCGGATGAACGCGTCTACCCCGCGAGCACGACGAAGATCATGACCGCCCTGCTCGCGCTTGAGTACGGCAAGCTCGACGAGGTCGCGACCGTCAGCGAAAACGCCGTCAAAAGCCTGGAGGGAACGGGGAGCGTCGTGTCCCTCAAGGCGGGGGAGACATTCACGCTGGACGAGCTTCTTCACATTCTGCTCATCCCCTCTTCAAACGACGCGTCAAACGTCATCGCCGAGCATGTCGCAGGGTCGACCGACGCATTTGTCGAAAAAATGAATGCGCGCGCGGCGGCGCTCGGCTGTGAAAATACGCATTTTATGAATCCGCACGGCCTGCACGATGAGGAGCACTATACGACTGCGGCGGATCTTTACAAGATCACGCGCGCCGCACTGGAATACGATAAGTTCCGCGAGATCGTGGCGCTGAAGGAGTACCGCGTCGAGCCCACGCCGCTGACGGAGGATGTGCGCCATTACTATACCACCAATTATCTGCTCACCCAGCGGATCGATCCGGAATATTACTATAAAAAGGCCACCGGCGTGAAGACCGGCTCGACGAGCAAGGCCGGCTACTGCCTCGTTTCAACCGCGGAAGATAAAGACCTCAGCCTGATGTGCCTCGTCTTTGGCGCGCAGCGCGACGAGGAAACGCGCATGATCAGGAGCTTTACCGAGTCCAAGCGCCTGATGGAGTGGGCGTTTGACAGCTTTACGACAAAAACGCTGCTGAAAGACGCCATTCCCATTGACGAGCTGCCCGTCCGCCTGGCGAAGGGGCGCGACAGCGTCGTCGTCGAACCGGAATATGCGCTCGAGCGCCTGGTACCCAAGGATCTGGACGTCTCCGCTCTGACGCTCACAAATGATCTGCCGGAGGGCGAGCTCACCGCGCCGATCAAAAAAGGGGATGCGATCGGCACGATCACCGTGTCGGACGGCGACACGGTATACGGCACGGTTCCGCTCGTCGCCATGACCGATGTCGAACGTTCGGAAGTGCTTTATCAGCTCGACAGGATGGAGACGTTCGTGCGCTCGCGCACATTCCGGTATATCGTAGCGGGTATCATGGGCTTTATTGCGTTCATGGTGATCTTTACCATCGTCATCAACCGCCGCCGCGCGCGGAAAAAGAAATACCGCGGCTACCGCGGCAGGCGGCGCAGATAGTCTGACCGGCGCAGGCACAGGGCTTGCGCACCGCTCTTTCAAAAAGGCGCGTCGAAGACGCCGCGCCCCGGCATATGACGCGTCAGACGCGTCGCGGGGCATGGCGTGTCGGCGCGCCTTTTTTGGGGAAGCCACCGGCAGGGCCGGCCTGACGTACGCAGAATGGACAGAAAGTCAGCGCGCCGCGGAAGAAATCCGCGTATGGGACGGCATGGCGCCCGGAACTGCCCGGCCGCTTTCACGGCGGCATACGGCGCAGGCTATTCCCCGTCCTCCTCGAGATTGTGCAGTGCTACGC
>CAKTWY010000034.1 GCA_934630445.1 uncultured Eubacteriales bacterium | reverse complement strand
TTATAAAATATGATAATACGGACAAATGTCCTCATATGTTCCGTCCTTCAGGCGGAATCCACCCGGAATCACCCCCAACTGGTGAAAGCCGAGCCGTTCATAGAGATGCCTTGCATGAACATTTGTCGCGACAACCGCGTTGAATTGCAGAATCCGAAAGCCGGCGTTCCTCCCCTGTGCAAGAGAGTCACGTACCAGCTGCTCCCCAATATGCGCTCCCCTGCAATCCCTGCTTACTGCATAGCTGGCATTGCAAATATGCCCGCAGCGGCCGACATTGTTGGGATGAAGAATATAAAGCCCGCAGACTCGATGGGCAGCCGGATCTTCCGCCACGGCGCAGTATGTCTGCCCGGCAAAGAAGTGCGCGCCTGTCTCTGAATGCAGCGCTTCCTCCTGCGGAAAGGCGATTCCCTCCTCCACGACGTCGTTCCATATCTCGATCATCTTCGGCAGATCGCGCGGCTCGTATCGCCTGACTCTGACGTTCATGAAATAACCCCCCCATGTATCATCTCTCAAGCCCCTACAGTTTACCGCATTCAGGCGCACGGCGCAACAGGGCAATTCCCCTTTATAAAGAAAGACCCGGCAGGCAAACAGCCCGCCGGACGAAAGAAAAGAAAGAGAAATAGATATAATGTTCATCACATTACTGTTCCAGTATATCAGCATCTGCCCACATAATCAAGCGGATGAAATAAGTTTTCAAACGTCTCTCTCATTTTTGTGCAGACTGCACAGCGTACAATTGCTCTTCCTCATTCGGTTGACCGGCGGCGCGGTTTGTATTACAATATAGTTATTATGCGATCAATATCGGCATGTTCCGACATAAAGCGCCCAGTCCTGCGGCGCAGCAGACAAAGATTGAAACCGGCGGCCCTGAGCGGCCGCTCATTTGTTTAAGGTGGTATGGCATGAGCGAATTCGACATCCGGTTTACGGAAATGCGTCGGGAAATCATTGAAAATGATTTCGTCAAAATGAATCCACGCCAAAGAGAGGCCGTCCTTGCGACCGAGGGGCCGCTTCTGGTGCTCGCGGGCGCCGGGAGCGGGAAAACGACGGTGCTTATCAACCGCATTGTGAACCTGCTGCGCTACGGCAGCGGTTATGCATCGGACAAGGCGCCCTATGGAGCGGGCGACGAGGAACTTCTGTCGCTTGCGGACTATTTATGTGAGCCGTCGGAGGAAAAGGCGCCCTACATCCAGCGCCTGTGCGCGGTGAATCCCCCCGCGCCGTGGCAGATCCTCGCAATCACGTTCACCAACAAAGCGGCAGCTGAGCTGAAAAGCAGGCTGCAAACTGCGCTCGGCGCCGAAGCTGCGGACGACATCTGGGCCGCGACGTTTCATTCCGTCTGTGTGCGCATCCTGCGCCGCGATATCGACCGGCTTGGGTACGACAAGACCTTTACCATATATGACGAGGACGACCGGAAACGGCTCATCACAGAAGTGCTGCGGGAGCTGAATCTGGACGAGAAGCGCTTTGACCCCAGGGGTATCAGCTCGGAGATCGGGCGCGCAAAAGATAATCTGTTTACGCCGAAGGATTACGAGGCCGAAGCCGGCGCTGATTTCTACAAAAAAACGGTGGCGCGCGTATACGCCCTTTATCAGAAGCGCATGAAGGACGCCAATGCGCTCGACTTCGACGATATCATCACGCTGACGGTGGAGCTGCTGCGCGAGCACGACGAGGTGCGCGAATATTATCAGAACAAATTCCACTATGTGCTTGTCGACGAATACCAGGATACAAACCACGCCCAGTATATGCTCACCAGCCTTCTCGCCGGGGGATATCAGAACATCTGCGTCGTCGGCGACGACGATCAGAGCATTTATAAATTCCGCGGCGCGACCATCCGCAATATTCTTGAATTTGAAGACGAGTACAAAAACGCGCGCGTCATCCGCCTTGAGCAGAACTACCGCTCGACGCAGAACATCCTGAGTGCGGCCAACAGCGTTATTGAAAACAACGTCGGCCGCAAGGGGAAGGAGCTGTGGACTTCCAACGGCGACGGCGCGAAAGTGCTCGTCAACTGCGCGGAGAACCAGGAGGAGGAGGCGAAGTTCATCGCCGACTCGATTCTGAAAGATTATGCCGGCGGCACGCCTTTCCGCAACAATACAATCCTTTACCGCACGCATGTACTGTCCAACGCGCTCGAGCAGGCCTTTAAGAGGAGCGGCGTGCCCTACCGTATCGTCAGCGGGCTGCGCTTTTTCGACCGTGCCGAAGTCAAGGACATGCTCTCCTATCTCTGGGTCATCCACAACCACGCGGATACGCTGCGCCTGAAGCGCATCGTCAACAATCCCCCGCGCAAAATCGGCGACAAAACGGTGGAAAACGCTGAATATCTCGCCGGGCGCGAAGGCGACACTGTTTTCGGCGTTATGGCCCGCGCGGCAGAATATCCGGAGCTTTCGCGTGCGGCAAACGCACTCAAGGCCTTCTGCGATATGATCAGCGCCCTCTCCTCGATGCTGGAATTCATGCCGATCGACGAGGTGTATGACGAGCTTCTCGAGCGTTCGGGCTACCTCGCCGCGCTCGAGGCAAAGGACGATATCGAGTCACGCGGACGCGTGGAAAACATCATGGAGCTGAAGAGCAACATCGTCGACTACATCAAACGCACCGAGGAGCCAACGCTCGCCGGTTTTCTGGAGGAAATTTCCCTTTTCACCGATATCGACCGCTATGATGCGGAAGCGGACGCCGTCACCATGATGACCATGCACAGCGCAAAGGGGCTTGAGTTCCCCACGGTGTATCTGTGCGGCATGGAGGAAGGCATCTTCCCCTCTTTCCGCTCCATTGGCACGCCGGAGGAAATCGAGGAGGAGCGGCGTATCTGCTATGTCGCCATCACGCGCGCAAAGCAAAAGCTCGTGCTGACATGCGCCTCGCGCAGGATGATGTACGGCCAGACGCGCATGTCGCGCCCGTCGCGTTTTATTGAAGAGATCGACCCCCGTTTTGTCGAACTCGTCCGGCCGGTGCGGACGCAAAGCGCGGTTTCCGATCCGTCGGCAGAGGGCTCGTCTTACCGCAGCAGGCGGGAGGAAAGCTTCGCCGCCTCCGCACACAGTTCCCTTATCTCGGGCGGTGCAAAAAAAAGCAGCGGCGCTGCCCCCCTTTTCCGCGCGGGCGATACGGTCGAACACAAAGCCTTCGGCCGCGGAATGGTACTCACAGCAACGCCGATGGGCGGCGACGCGCTTTTGTCCATTGCGTTCGAAACGGCCGGCACAAAAAAACTGATGGCAAAAAGCGCCTGCGCGTTTATGAAAAAAATATAACGCCCGCGATCGGACAGGGCCGTATCGGGGCTGTCAATCGATTCTTTCTTGTCAAATACGCGTCAAAGTGCTAAAATAGGTCTATATTTTCAGCCGCAAGCCGGCCTGCGGGCAAACGTTTGGCCGTGATTTTGTTTAAAGGCAGGGATATATGAATGTCGATTCCAAAATCGGATGCATACGATGCGTATCCGATCCGTGTGCTGCAATTTGGAGAGGGAAACTTTCTGCGTGGTTTTGCAGATGATTTTTTTGACCGCGCCAACCGTGCCGGCGTCTTTTTTGGCTCTGTCGCGGTGATTAAGCCGCGCGCCGGCGAAGGGATCGAACGGCTGCGCAGCCAGGAGGGCCGCTATACGCTGCTTGTCCGCGGTCTGAAGGACGGCGCGCTTTATGAAGAAAAGCGCGTGATCTCGTGCGTCTCCAAAGCTTTGAGCGCATATGACGATTATGAAGCTTACGCTGCGCTGGCCCATCTGCCGTCGCTCAAATTTGTCGTATCGAATACGACGGAAGCGGGCATCGCATTCGACCCCTTTGACTCTCTGAGCGCCCGCCCGCCGCGCAGCTTCCCGGGTAAGCTCACAAAATTCCTCTTTGGCCGCTATTCGTACTTTCACGGTGATCCGGAGCGCGGGCTTATTGTGCTGCCAACGGAACTGATCGAGGCCAATGGCGACGCCCTGCGCAGCTGCGTCGAAAAATATATCGAAAACTGGGATCTCGGCGACGATTTTGCGGATTGGGTCGACGAGAGCTGTATCTTCTGCAACACACTTGTCGACCGCATCGTCTCGAGCTATCCGGAGGAAGAGGCCACGGCCCTTTTCGCGCAGCTTGGCTACCGGGATGAACTGCTCACCATTGCCGAGCCGCAGGCGCTTTGGCTGATCGAGAGCACGCGGCTGGACGCCGTCCGCTCCCATCTCGGCCTCGATGGGGCGCACCTGCCGATCCAGTATACACACGACCTTCATCCCTATCGTGCGCGCAAGCTGCGCGTGCTGAACGGTCTTCTCACCGCAATGGCGCCAGTCGCTTTTCTGGCCGGTAAAGACACGCTGTACGAAGGGCTTCAGGATCAACCGCTTCGCGCTTTCGCCAGGCGTGTCGCCCTTCGTGAGATCGCGCCGACGCTCTCCTGCCTGCCGCCGGACGAGGGCCGGCTCTATTGTGAGCAGATGCTGGAGCGCTTTGCAAATCCGTATCTCAATTATCTTCTCCCGGCCACCATGGCAAACGCCGTGGAAAAATGGAAAAAATGTATTCTGCCAACAGTGAAAGACTGTATTTCCCTGCTACATAAAATTCCGCAGTGTCTCGCCCTGTCTCTCGCCGCGCTCGTCTTTTGTTACCGCTCGGACGATTTGACCGGCGGCGTGCTGCATGCCAGGCGCGCAGACACGTCCTACGTCGTCAAAGACCGCGCCGACATTCTCTCCTTTTTCAGAGAATTCAGCACTGTGCTCTCTCCCGAGGCCTTTCTGCTGCGTCTGCTCTCACGGGAGGATTTCTGGGGAGAGGATCTTGGCGGTCTGGAGGGGTTTGCCGGCGCTGTGCTGGATTATTACAAGTCGCTCTGTTCCGGGCGCTTTGACAGCGTGCTGGCAGAGCTTACGGCAGAAGCCTGATCGACGTAAAAAGTGCGCATCCTGATTTATATCGCCCATATCATACTGAAAGGAATTGACGCAACATGGAGCCGGTTATTTTCACCTGGTCTCTGATCCTTCTTGCAGTCGGTCTGTTGCTCTTCGGCTTTTACGCCCTGGTCAAAAAAGCGGTGAAGGATGCTTTCAGAGAGATTGACCGCGAAAAAAGCGAGCCCAGCAAGGGAAATCCTATGCACTGAGGAGCAGCGGGAAAATAAATTGAAATTCATAAAAAGCGGCTTCGGAACAAATTGTTCCGAAGCCGCTTTTTGATGCCGATAGGCGCTTCATATATGCAGCCGCACAGGCACTCTATCCGCGCATTTGCGCAAGCACTTCCTGCGCGCGTGCAAAATCTGCCTTTCTGACATAAACGAGATATTCTTTGGCATACTTCATATTCTGCCCGAACGTTCCGGTGCGCGCGCGGGTGTCGCTCAGCGCCGACGGGCTCTGCCGGTCAATCACCTTCAGCGCATAGTCCACACCGGAGGACGCGAGCGCTTCGCGCACCGCGGTCTGCTCCTCCATCGAAAAAGTTGCGCACAGCTGACGGCGGTTGAAGATTGTGATCATTTTCAGTCCTCCAATCCTTCAAACTGCATATTGTAGTACTTTGCATAAAGGCCGTCCTGTGCGAGAAGCGCGTCGTGCGTACCGCGCTCTTTGATGCCGCTCTGATCGATTACAATGATCTCGTCCGCGTTGCGGATAGTGGAAAGGCGATGCGCGATGACGATCGTCGTCCTGTCCTTCGACAGCCGCTCGAGCGAAGCTTGTATGTGCCGCTCACTCTCGTTGTCGAGCGCCGAGGTCGCCTCATCCAGGATCAGGATGCGCGGATTTTTCAAAAAGACGCGCGCAATGGCGATGCGCTGCTTCTGCCCGCCGGAAAGACGCGTGCCGCGTTCGCCGACCGGCGTGTCGTAACCGAGCTCCAGGCTCTGGATAAAATCATGGATATTCGCGTTCTTTGCGGCGGCGATGATCTCTTCGTCGGTGGCGCCCGGCTTTCCATAAGCGATGTTGTCGCGGATCGTGCCGCCGAACATATATACGTCCTGCTGTACGATGCCGATCGTGCTTCTGAGCGATTTCAGGGTGACGTCGCGCACATCCTTGCCGTCAATACGCACCGCACCTGATTTGACATCGTAAAAGCGCGGAAGCAGCGAACACAGCGTCGTCTTTCCTCCGCCGGAGGGGCCCACCAGCGCGACAGTCCTGCCCGCCTGAATATCAATATCGACGTGGTCGAGCACTGCTTCGTCGCTGTCATAGCGAAAGGAAACATCCTCATACGAAATATCCCCCCGCACATCGCGGAGTTCTTCCGCGCCGGGCCGGTCTTCCACTTCAGGCTCGGTGTCAATGACCTCAATAAAGCGCTTGAAGCCGGAATAGCCCTTCTGCAGCATTTCCGTGGAGTTGATGAGCACATCAATGGGGTTGATAAAAATGCCGATATACAGGGCGTAGAGCGCCAGATCCTCCGCGCGCAGCGTGCCCTGCGCGATAAAAAAGCCGCCGCTCACCAGCACCGTCGTGTAAAGAAGACCCTGAAAGAACGCGTTGCCCGCGTGAAACGCGCCCATCATTTTATAACTTGCGACTTTTGAATCCAAAAATTTGATATTGCTCTCGTAAAACTTCTCCTGCTCGAGTTCTTCGTTGGCAAAGGACTTGACCACGCGGATGCCTGAGAGACTGTCCTGCACGCGCGAGTTGACGCCCGCAATCTTTTTGCGGTTATCCATAAAGACACGCTGCATCCTGCGGTTTTGCAGGAAACAGAAAACCACCATGCACGCCGTGACGGCAAGGAGGATGAGCGTCATATTGAGATTGATGAACGCCAGCAGCACGAACGCACCGCAGATTTTCAGAAGGGAAATAAAAATATTTTCCGGGCCGTGATGCGCAAGCTCGGAAATATCGAAAAGATCGCTCACGAGTTTGGACATCATCTCGCCCGTATTGTTCCTGTCGTAATAGGAAAAGGACAGTCGCTGATAGTGGTCAAAAAGGTCCTGACGCATATCACTCTCCATGCGCGCGCCCATGACATGCCCCCATGAAGTGATAAAATACTGACAGCCGTAGCGCACCGCGTACATGACGACCAGGCCCAGCGCCACAAGGCCGAGCGTGTGCAGAATTTCCTCCGCGCCGCGGGTGAAAAGCCCGCCCGTCAGCGTCTTCAGGATCTGCGGAAACGCCAGATCGATGCACGACACCGTCAGCGCGCAGACCATATCCGCGAAAAAAAGACCGCGATAGGGTTTATAGTAGCGAATAAAACGTTTTAAGATGGACATTGCTTTCGATTTTCTCTCCCTCCGTACATTCCTGTGCGTATGAGCGCTGCCTCAGCGCCACGCAGCGCCCTTCGGCGCGGCAAACAAAAGCTGGCGCTCTCCAAGCGAGATCTCAAGCGCCGGCTCATAAATAATTTCTCCATCCATATTGACCGGCATATTTTTACCGTCCGCGCGCGCAATACGCATCTCGCGCCCTCTGACCCAGGTGACATACTGCGGCAGTTCGGCGTGCCTGCCGGCCTTATATGCGCCGACGACCGCCGCCACTGTGAAAACCGTGACCGCGCGAACAAGCAGAAACTCCAGCACACCGTCGTCGGGCATCGCCTCCGGCACAGGGTAAAAACCGCCGCCGTAGTAGCGCCCGTTTGCCGCCAGCACCAGCGCATATCGCCCATGATAGGGCCTGCCGTCGATCTCCACGCAGTAATCTGCGTTAAAGCCCGTCGCAAGCGCGCCGACAAAGGCGCATATGTACGGCCCGATCCCGCCGAAAGAAGGGCCTTTCCGAAAATGGCGCATCCCGTCGGCGATCTTCGCGTCGAGCCCTACGGAGCAGATGTTGATCGGCTGCCTGCCTGCGCAGCGCATCGTATCGATGGGCAGGGCCTCCCCCTCCATCAGCGCCCGCAAATCGTGGAACCGCTCCCGTCCGCCGCCGAAAATGCGGATAAAATCGTTCCCCGTTCCACAGGGCACGTGCGTGACCTCGGCGTTGGCGTGGCCCGCGGCGCCGTCGGCTACCTCGCTGAGCGTACCATCGCCGCCGCAGGCGTAAAAGCGCACCGCTTCCGTACCGGCCTGCTCGCACAGCTGTGCGGCCAGCTGCGCCGCATGGCGCGGATACTCCGTCACGTAAAGCTCCGCTTCATACCCGCATTCCTCGCGCAGACGTGCAAGCTCCTGCCGGATGCGCCCAGTGGCGTCCGCCTTCCCCGCGCGCGGATTGACAATAAAAATATGCCGCATTCCTCTTCCCCCACATAAGCCGCCTTACACACGCCCCTCCCGCGCATGTTTCGCCGTCTCTCTTTTCAGCGGCATCACTGATAATACATAAAAAGATTGCACTTGATCATCCCGTTATAAAGCTTGCGCTTTTTATCCGCCCGCGCGCCGAAATATGTTTCGAACTCCGGATCGGAGCAGATGATATAGCGCTTGAGCGCCGGGTTTTTGCAAAGCGCCTTCCCGAACGCGCGGTAAAGCGCACGCGCGCGCTGCACATCCAGCATACGCTCGCCGTACGGCGGATTCGTGACAAGTACGCCCGACAGCTTTTCATATGGGAGCTTCAGCGCGTCGCAGCTTTTGAGGCGGAGAAGGCCCGCTACCCCCGCCCGTTTGGCATTATCCGCTGCAAGGGCAATGCTCTTTTCATCCACATCACAACCGCGTATGACGAAATCACCCGTGCGGATCATCGCCCTGCACGCGTCGCGCTCGCGCTCCCAAAGATCGCGGTCACTTCGCGCCCAGCGCTCAGCCGAAAAGCGGCGGTAGAGACCGGGCGCCCTGTCCTGCGCGATCATCGCCGCCTCGATCGGGATCGTGCCCGAACCGCACATCGGATCGATGAATTCATCCCGCCCGCGAAAGCGCGAAAGCTTCACCATCGCGGCGGCGAGCGTCTCGCGCAGCGGCGCTTCGTTCGCGATTAACCGGTAGCCGCGCTTGTGAAGCCCCGCCCCCGTCGTGTCGATCAAAATCTCCGCCATATCCTTCATGATCGAAAACTGGACCTGCACGCGCTCGCCCGTTTCCTCGCACCACTGCAGGCCGTATTTTTCCTTCATGCGCTCGACGATCGCTTTTTTGATGATCTTCTGGCAATCGGGCACGCTGTGCAGCTTGGAAGCAAGCGAATGCCCCTTCACCGGAAAGGCCTCCTCCCTGGCGATAAACGCCTCCCACGGCAGGGCGCGCACGCGCTCAAAAAGCGCGTCAAAAGTTGGAGCCTCAAACGCCGCAAGGCGGATGAGCACCCGCTCGCCGCAGCGCAGGCGAAGGTTGGCGCGCGCCAGCTCTTCCTCCCCGCCGCAAAAAAGCACGCGCCCATTTTCCGCGCGCACATTCTCCATCTTCATATAGCGCAGCTCGTCCGCCACGATGCCCTCAAGCCCAAACAGACATGGTACTAAAAATTCATAATCCATCTTTTTTCCTGACTGCGCGCGGCAAACCCACATCCTGATTCCTCAAACAAGGTTCCGCGCGCAAATATAAAATTGGTCTTTCGCCGGATCTGCACCGGCTGCTGCGGCCCGTAAAAAATCCGCGGCCATGCATGCTTATCTCCCCGCAAGGCCGCGGTCGGATGCTCCCGCAGAGCGCCGCGCGTTATCGCCCCTCCTGCAGGAGTTTATTCAGCTCGCTCATGAAGGTGTTGATATCCTTAAACTGGCGGTACACCGACGCGAAACGCACATACGCCACCTCGTCGATCTTTTTCAGCTTTTCCATCACATATTCCCCCACTACGGTGGAGGATACTTCCTTTTCAAGCGAATTCAGAAGCTGCTGCTCAATTTCCGCTACAGCATTTTCAAGCGTTGCAAGCGGCACCGGCCGCTTTTCGCACGCCTTGACCATGCCATTCAGAAGCTTGCCCTTATTAAACGCCTGGCGCGAACCGTCCTTTTTGATAATCACCAGCGGCACGCTCTCGATCGTTTCATATGTGGTAAAGCGCTTTTGGCACGACAGGCATTCCCGCCTGCGGCGGATGCTCGCACTCTCCTCTGTCGGCCGCGAATCGACGACCTTGCTCTCCTCATAACCGCAAAATGGACATTTCATATATTTGTCTCTCCAATCCCTCGTCTGCCAAAATACGCAGCTCATGTAAAATAATTATACATGAACGGCAAAAATTTGTAAATGGCATGCGGCTACAAAAGCGCCTGCATTCCTGCGCGGGCGCGCACAAGCTGTGCGCTGCAGCTATAATCGGCGGCATAAACCTCGATCATCAGCGCCGCGTCATATCCGGCCGCGCGCAGCTTCGACAGCAGCTCCGGATAGTTCAAGGTTCCCTCCAGCGGCAGCATACAACTCCTGCCCGGCGCACAGTCGCTCAAATGAACATTGGTGAGGCGCCCGGCCATCACGTCCAGATAGCGCTCCGGCGCGACGTTCGCGCGCACGGCCTGCTTGATATCGAGCGTGAAGCCCAGACTGTCCACGCCCTCCCGCAGGCTTTTCAAATAAGTCGGACTCGCCGAGCGGCACCACGCCACATTCTCATGCGACACGGTGATGCCATAGCTGCCGGCAAGCGCGCACAGGCGGTTCAGGTTGGCAACAGCGTCCTTTCCCGCTGTATTCTCCGCTTCCGGAATCGGCCGCATTGCCCGCTCACCGTGAAAGGTAAACGATCGTGCCCCCAAACGCTGCGCCGCGCGGAAGTAGCGCTCGTAAAGCCTGAGCCCCTCGTCCGTGCGCCGCTCATAGGCTGAACAGAACAGCAGCCCTTCCATCACGGAGGTATATGGATGCACGCTTACCACGCGTGCGCCGCCGTCCTTTAATATCCCGCGCATTTCGCAGAGGTATCCCTCGTCAAACTCACATTCAGCGTTGAAAAAGACCTCGATTGCCCGAAAGCCCAGCGACACGGCCAGACGCAGCGCCTGCTCTGTTGGCATTGGGTAAAAGCATGCCGTCGAAAGTCCAATTTCCATAAAAAGTTCTCCTTTTGCCAGACATTTGTCATTGAAACAGCTCTGTTTGATTCATTATACTATATATTATCCACGAATGAAACGAAAAGCCAAAAATACAGAAAGGCGTGTCACATATGAAGCGAATCATTCGATACATCCGTTCCCTCCATCCGCTCGCAGCTATCGTGCTGCGCGGGTGCCTGCTTGTCTCCATCGCGCAGACGCTCGCTGCCGGCGTACTGTATATGCACGCGTGGGCGGAGCCGCTCCTGCGCTCGGCGCAGCTCATTCATGCGCGTGAAATGTTCTGCCTCGTACCCGTCGTACTTTTGGAAGGTGTGGTATGCACAGCGCTGATCGACCGCTATGCAAAGACCTGTGAACAGTGAAGGCTTGCTCCGCTTCACAGCCTCGTCAGACAATTCACGTTTTTCTCACCTGTTGTAAGAAAAATTTGAGACTCCGCTGGAACTTTATCTTTTCATTTTGTATCTATATAAATAGTGATGCCCGTGCAGACATCTCGTTTTTGTGATATGATATACGGGTATTTCGTCATGTCCGCAGGCCTGCCGCACAAGGCGGCGGACAGGTGCTTTATGAAGAGAATAATCAGGTGCGGAGAAATGGGTGTGTAAGCATGTCTGAACAGAAACTCAAAAGCGCCTCCCCTACCGGAGAAGCTCCGGCCGATTCGACCCCCGCGCAGGCGCAGGCGGCCCCTCCGGCGGAAAAGAAGCCCGTGCGCAACAAGTACGCCGAACGCAACGGCAAGAAGAAAAAGAAAATGCCGAAATGGCTGAAGGGGCTTATCATTTTCATCCTGTGCGCCGCTGTGATCGGCGGCGCGGCATACCTGATCCAAAGCCTGATGAAGCAGGAAGATACCGCGTCGCAGGGCGTGCCCGCTATGGTGACACGCGGCAGGCTTGAATCGACCGTTACAGGCTGGGGCGCTGTCACGCCCAAGGAGAAATCCGAACTTGGCGAAAAGGTGCGCGGCACCGTAACGGAAATTCCCGTAGCGGTCGGCGACACGGTAAAGGCCGGCGACGTCATTTTTGTCGTGGACCCTGAAGAGGTGCAGACGGAGTATAATGACGCGCTCGACACGCTGGAAGAGGCGAACAATACCTTAAATGCCGCGCGCAAGGATCTTGCAAACCTGACGGTCACCGCGCCTTTTAAAGGCAAACTCATCGCCGTGGAAGACCTGAAAGTCGGGCAGCAGCTCGGGGCAGGTTCAAAAGTCGGCACGCTTGTCGACGACTCGACGATGCGTCTCTCCCTTTTCTACAGCTACGGTTACATAAACGATATTTCCGTCGGCCAGGCGGCGACGATTTCCATTCCGCAGAGCATGGCGACGGTTTCCGGCACGGTTTCTTCCGTTGAAAAGATCAAAAAGGTCATGCCCGAGGGTACTGTGCTGTTCAAAGTGAACTTTGACGTTCCCAACCCCGGAACACTCACAAAGGATATGCTCGCCACAGCCATCTTAAACGGCCCGAACGGCGAAATCACGCCCTATGAGGCGGGTAAGCTCGAATTCTCCCGCGAGGAGGAAGTCACCGCGCGCGTCTCCGGTGAGATCTCCATCTCGAACGTACACGAATACTACGAGTATAATGCCGGCGCGACGCTTCTGTCCATGACCAACGACTCGCTGCAGGCGGCGCTCGACTCGGCGCAGCGCGCGGCCAACACCGCCGCAGAAAAAGTCGACGAGCTTGCCAAATCCCTGCAGGACAGCACGCAGGTCTCCCCCATCGACGGCATCGTGACCGCTATCATGATCAGCGTCGGCGATGAGCTGAAGGCTGCCGGCACGCCGCTGGTCACCATTTCCGACCTAAGTTCGATGATCGTCGACATCAATATCGATGAGATCGACGTCTCCAAAGTCCAGGCAGGCATGCCTGTCAGCATCACTTATGACAAAACCGACGGTCAGGGCATGATCGAAGGCACTGTTTTATCCGTGAGCTTTGAGGCGAAAACCGACTCCGGAAACGGCGGGGGCGGCGGCGTGGCTTATTTCCCGGCGAAGATCTCGATCGCCAACAACGGCGAGCTCATGCCGGGTATGGGCGTCAACTACACCATCTCCGCGCTTGTGAAAGAGGACTGCCTGATGGTGCCCTCTTCCGCGATCGTCTATACCGAAAGCGGCACTGTCGTGTTTGCTAAACCGATGGACGGCGTGGATTACCCGAACAAAGTCGAACTGCCGGAGGGGCAGACGCCGGAGGGCTACATCGCGCTCACCGTTGAGATCGGCATGGCCGACGACAAGAACACCGAGATCGTCAGCGGCCTTGAGGAGGGCTGGGAGGTCTATTCCACTGCCGCGACCGACGAATGGGGTATGATGGGCGGCGGAACCGTAATGGTGGGCTAAACTTCATCAGCTTACAACTTGCATAAAGGAGGCTAAAGAATGGATAAGCTGATCGAAGTGCGCCACGTCAGTAAAATATACAACGAGGGCCTGCCAAGCGAAGTCCGCGCGCTCGACGATGTGTCGCTCGAGGTTGGATACGGCGAATTCGTCGCCATACTCGGGCAGTCCGGCTCCGGCAAAAGCACACTTATGAATATTCTGGGGTGTCTCGACATCCCTACATACGGGGAATATTATCTCGAGGGCGAGCCGGTCAATGAAATGAAACCGAATAAGCTCTCTCACATCCGCAACCAAAGCATTGGCTTTATTTTTCAGGGCTTTAATCTCATCATGGGACTTACGGCGCTTGAAAACGTCGAACTTCCGCTCGTATACCGCGGTATGCGCCGCGGGGAGCGGCTCGAACTCTCGCGTGAGGCCCTCAAGGAAGTAGGGCTCGGCGAGCGCGTCAGCCACCGCCCGACGGAGATGTCCGGCGGCCAGCAGCAGCGCGTCGCCATCGCGCGCGCCATTGCGCCCAAGCCGCCGATCATCATGGCCGACGAGCCGACCGGCAACCTCGACTCGCATTCAGGCGCGGAGATCATGATCAAGCTCTGCGAGCTGAACGATGGCGGGCGCACAATTATCCTCATCACGCATGACAACCATCTGGCGAAGATGGCCAAGCGCGTCGTCACCATTTCCGACGGCAAGATCATCAGCGACCGCGTGCTCACCGCCGATGAGCGTGTCACCGCCGAGGGGGTGAAGGGCGCATGAATATCACACAGGCTTTTTCCATGGCGATCAAATCGATCTTTGGCAACAAGATGCGCTCCTTTCTGACGATGCTCGGCATCATCATCGGCGTCGCCTCGGTCATCACACTCGTCTCGGTCATCAACGGCTATACGCAGAAGAGCATGGAGCAGTTCAAGGCCATGTATTCCAACAAGATCAATATCAACTACTGGGCCTGGAACAAGGATTATACCGACGATATCATCGATTTCTGCGCTACGTTGTCTGAAGAGCTGGACGGCGTCACGCCCAATCAGAGCACACGCCTGAAAGTCCGCTACAAAAACAAGACGCTCGACACGAACCTTTATTTCGGCAATGACAAATTTGACGTGTGCATGGGCACGGTGCTCGAGCGCGGGCGCACGGTCAGCTATTCCGACAACAAAGGCCGCGTCAAGGTCTGTGTGATCGGTTCGCGCGTTGCCCAGGAGCTGTTCGGCTTTTCCAACCCGGTCAATCAGAAAATCCGCATCAACGGAACCGAATACACGGTCATCGGCGTCTATCAGAAGAAATTTGACAACCAGCAATACACAAACGACGATATGGTGCTCGTTCCCTACTCCCTGCAGCGCAACATTACCGGTTCAAAAACGGTCAACAACTTCATCGCCAAGGCCAAGAACCCGGAGATGACCCAGGTGGCCGTCACAAAGATCCAGGAATTTTTAAAACCCAAATTCACAAATGAATACGACTTCTGGGTAAACTCCAACAACGAATGGATCGCTGAAAACGACGAGTTCGCCCGTATGGCCACGCTCATCGTCGGCGGCATTGCGGGTATATCGCTCCTCGTCGGCGGCATCGGCATTATGAATATCATGCTCGTATCCGTTACAGAGCGCACACGCGAGATTGGTATCCGTATGGCGATCGGCGCCAGGCGGCGCGATATCATTTCGCAGTTTCTCATTGAGGCGGCCACCATCAGCGCCTGCGGCGGTGTCATCGGCATCCTTTTAGGCGCCTTCGGCTCGGCGGTGCTGGGCGCCGCCATGATGAAATCGATCATCCTCCCCACACCGATGGTCACTGTAGGCGCCTTCCTCTTCTCCGTTCTTCTCGGCATTTTCTTCGGATTCTATCCTGCAAGCAAGGCTTCGAAGCTCCACCCGATCGAAGCGCTGCGTGCGCAGTAATGGAGGTTTATCAGTTATGAAAAGAACGCTTTCGCTTCTGCTCGCGGCAGTCATGCTCCTTGTCATGGCGCCGTTTCAGGCCCTCGCCTTTTCCGATATCACAGACCGCGATGAAATCATCGCCGCAGAGACGCTCCAGTCTCTCGGTATCATGTCCGGCAAGGGCGGCGACGTCTTTGACCCGAACGGTTATCTCACCCGCGCCGAGTTCTGCAAAATCGCAACGCTTGCAAGCGGTTTTGAAGAGCAGGCCAGCTTTCAGGGGTATACCATTTTTCCCGATGTGAGAAGTTCGCACTGGGCCGCCGGATACATCAACGCCGCTGTCAGAAAGTACGGCATCATTGCCGGCTATCCGGACGGCACCTTCCGTCCGGAGGAAAAGCTGACGCTGGCACACGCTGTGACAATGCTTCTGCGTCTTCTGGGCTATAAGGACGAGGATATCGGGCCGAACTGGCCGCGCGATTATATTGACAAGGCCCGTGCACTCGGCATTACCGAAGGCGTCACGCTCGGCGCGAATGACGCGATTCCCCGCGGCAAGGCCGCTATCATCACCCGCAACCTGCTCACGACGAAGACCAAGGACGGCTCCAGCTTTATCAGCACCTCCTTTCCCTCCTCGGTAGAGGATTCCATCCTCCTGGCGACCTATGAGACCGACCCCGAGCTT
>CAKTWY010000033.1 GCA_934630445.1 uncultured Eubacteriales bacterium | reverse complement strand
ACGGAGAGCTGCGGCTGTTTCATATACTGGAAAAGCGCCTGGGCCGCCTGCGGGACGAGGCCCAGCTGCTGCGGGAGTACTGCGTGCAGGTGCGGGAGTTGTTCGAGGCGGAGATCGACCTGCGGCAGAACCGGATCATGAAGATCCTCACCATCGTCACCACCATCTTCCTGCCCCTGTCCCTGGTGGCGGGGTGGTACGGCATGAATTTCGCCTGCATGCCGGAGCTGCGCTGGCCGCTGGGCTATCCGGCGGTCATCGTGCTCAGCGCGGTGATCGTGTTCGTCTGCATCTGGTATTTTAAGAAGAAAAAATTTTGGTGAGGTAGTCATCCATGGAAACGATTTTTTCCCGCGGTGAAGTGCTCGCCCTGCTCGAGCGCGAAAACATCCCTTTTACGATACGGGAGCATCCCGCTGTGTACACGATGGAGGACATGCAGCGCCTCGGTCTCCATCTGGAGGGAACAATCTGCAAAAACCTTTTTCTGCGCGACGCACGCGGGAAGCGGCATTTCCTCGTCGTGCTTGACGGAGAAAAAAGCGCCGACCTGAAAAGCCTGCGCGGCAAGATCGGTTCGACCGCGCTGAGTTTCGCCTCTGACGAGCGTCTGATGCGCTATCTGGGGCTGTCGCCCGGCGCGGTGACGCCGTTTGGCGTGCTCAACGACGAAGCATGTGCCGTCGAAGTGATCTTTGACGCGGCGCTGCGCGGGCACGATAAGCTCGGCTTTCATCCAAACGACAATACGGCGACGGTCTTCGTTTCCTTCGACGATATGATGCGCATTGTCAGCGCCCATGGAAACGAAACGCTGATCGTACAGCTGTGATATCAACAAAAACGCCGCTGAACATTCGTTCAGCGGCGCTCTTTGTATGTGTGGCTTTCAATTACACTATTCTTCCGCCGATGCCGGCATATACGCTTTCAAACAGCCCAAAGCGGCTTCTTACTGCGCGTACATCGCATCGATCGCGTCGGTGCCGATCTTCACCTGCTCCTCGGCAAATTTCGCGCCTTCTTCTTCAGAAACGTCCATATTGTCATTGATCTTGCCAAGCATGACAAAATAAACGTCGTCGCCATGGCGCACGACCTTGCTGGCCTGCACTTTTGCCAGGTTCATGGGATACTGCAGGGTGTTGGAGACCTGCGTTTCGCGATAATCGTTCACAGCCTTTTCCACCTCGTCGCCCTTGCCCTCCGCCGCACGGATGCCGATAAACGTGTCGACATGCGTGCTCATCATGGGCATCTCGCCGAAAAAGGCAGAAATGGATTCTTTTTCCAGTCCGAGCATATCGCACAGCGTATCCTCGTCGACCTCCATGCTGGGCAGATAATCCTCGCCGTACGCCTCTTTCACCGCGTCGTAGACCTCGGTGAGTTCCGGCAATTGTGCAGGTACATCAGGCGTCTCGGCCGGTGCTTTTGTGCAGGCGGTCAGGAAACCGACTGCGAGTGTGAGGCCGAGCGCTGCGGCCGTTAATTTTTTCATAAATTTCATGCTGTTCCTCCAAAATATCTTTTTATGTCCGTATTGGGCACGGCACTCTCTTTGACGGCTCGTCTGATAAAAAGTTCCGCCGCGGCACAAAAAGATTTTACAGAGGCTGACAGAAGCGCAGTTTACAGCAGTGTGATCCCGTGCTCGGCACACGCGTCGATCATATCCTGTCCCCAGAGCGAAGCCTGCACCTCGCCGATATGCGCTTTTTTCAGCAGCAGCATGCAGATGCGGCTCTGACCGATGCCGCCACCCATCGTGAGCGGCAGCTCTCCGCCAAGCAGCATCTTGTGGAATGGCAGCGACGCGCGCTCTTCGCAGCCGGCCTTTTCCAGCTGCGCGCGAAGCGACGCCTCGTCCACGCGGATGCCCATGGAAGAGATCTCAAAGGCACTGGACAGCGTCTCGTTCCAGACGAGGATATCGCCGTTGAGCGCCCAGTCGTCATAGTCCGGCGCGCGGCCGTCATGCCGCTCGCCGTTTGAAAGCTTATCCCCGATCTGCAGGATAAAAACGCTCTTCTTCTCCGCGGTGATGAGATTTTCCCGCTCCTTCGGGGTTTTGTCGGGATAGCGGTCGAAAAGCTCCTGCGAGGTGATGAAATACACGTCCTCGCAGATCTCGGGCGAGACCTCCGGGAAGGCGGCGTGCAGTTTATCCGCCGTGAGCTTCAGCACATGGACGATGCGGCGCACCGTATCTTTCAGGTAATCGATGTTTCGCTCTTCCCGGGTGACGACCTTCTCCCAGTCCCACTGGTCGACGTACATCGAATGGAGGTTATCCAGCTCCTCGTCGCGGCGGATGGCGTTCATATCTGTATAAAGGCCTTCGCCGGGCTGAAAGCCGTACCTCTTGAGCGCCAGGCGCTTCCACTTCGCGAGCGAGTGGACGATCTCCGCCGTGCCCTCGGCGACATCGAGCATATCAAAGCGCACCGGCCGCTCAGTGCCGTTCAGGTTGTCGTTCAGCCCGCTCTCCGAAAACACAAAAAGCGGCGCGGAGATGCGCTCCAGGTTCAGCGCCGCAGCCAGCTCGCGCTCAAAGGTGTCTTTGATAAATTTGATGGCGCGCTCGGTCTTGCGGATGTCTATTTTCGAGTGGTAGCCCTCCGGCACCGATACAAAATGCATGTCTCATTCCCCGTTCCTGCAAAGCTGTTCAATCCTTATCAGTTTAATACATCCACGCGATTTTTTCAAGCTTTTTGCGGCACGATCCGCCTGACAGCCCGAGCATAAGAAGGCGCCCTCTGAAAAGAGGACGCCCCGGTACTGCGCCGCCGCACGTCGGCGAGCTACAGGTCTATTTTGACGGTTTCCATCTGCCTGCGCTCTTTGTATCTGCGCTTAAAACGATTCGCCAGCGACCCCTTCCCCGTCGCGTCAAAGACGATGTATTTGATCTCTTCTCCATCCTGATACGCGAAAATCAGATACTGCTTGTTCGGGCGCAGGCTTGCACCCCCACCGGCAGTTGCACCGCACTGCTGCTGTATCCGGCTTCCCGCCTGAACAGATACGGAAATGAGTTTATGTACCGGTAAACTGTGCTCCTCTTCGAGAGCCTCGATCACGATGCAGGAGCATAGGGCAATCACCGTGCATACCGTGCCCTCCGGCAGATCCAGCCCCCTGGCCAACGGAAAGCTGCCCAGAAAGAGAAACTCCTCTTCCCCATATATCATCCGCGCCATAAATGCAGGGATCGCACAAGCGATGGCAATCGCGGCAATTGAAGCCAAAACAAGTACAATGTTTGAAATAACAGCTGTAGCAGTATCCTCTGCCGTCTGAAAAATAACATACTGCAGGACCACGGTAAGAGCAAAGATGATCACCAACGAAACGGCCAGCCCGCTCCTCACCTTTTTGCGTAGAACAGCAAACAACGCCCATAAAAAAGAAACAAAAACGACCAGCAGCAGAACCGCTTTGCCAGCTTCCACCATTTTTCTCCTCCTTTCATTCCATCGCAGTACTGAACGATATATTGCAATTTTATAAATATTTTACCATCTTCCGCGCCATGCCGCAAGCGCAAGGATCTATCGCGATTTTACATTTGGAATATTGTTTGCGCGGCGCAGATATGATATGATTTCTTATCAATATCATTTTCTCAGAAGAGGGTGACAATCGTGACGCAGAAGCTTCCTCCTGAAATCAGCGGCGTGCTGCGCCGCCATATGGTCCATGCACCGGCTGTGATTGAAGAATGCAGCGGCATCAAAATTTTCGGCAAACTGATCAAATCCATTGTTTTCAGCACGGATATCGCCATCATCCGCAACTGCAACGCCAACGCGGTGATCGCGGTTTATCCCTTCACCCCGCAGCCGACGATCACGCATGCGATCATCTCCGCATCGGATGTACCTGTTTTCGCCGGCGTCGGCGGCGGCACCACGACGGGAAAGCGCGTTGAAAACCTCGCGATGGACGCGGAATTCCAGGGCGCGATCGGTGTGGTGATGAACGCGCCGACCTCAAACGAAACGCTTTTTAACGTAAGCCGGCGGATCGATATCCCGCGTGTGATCACCGTCGTCTCCGAAAAGACCGATATCGAAAGCCGCCTGAGCCACGGCGCGACGATCCTGAACGTCTCAGGCGCGGCACATACTCCAGATATCGTGCGCGAGATCCGAAGGGACTTCCCCGACGTGCCGATCATCGCGACCGGAGGGCCGACGGATGACACGATCCGTTCGGTGATCGAAGCGGGCGCAAACGCCGTTTCTTTCACGCCGCCGTCAAACGGACAGATTTTCAAGGAGATGATGGAGCGCTACCGCAGCGCGGAGAATATCATCTAGCTTTTCTGTTTCGCGCCGTCGTTGTCCTGCCCGTCGTCTTTTTTGCACAGCAGTTCCTTCACGCCGATGATCAGCGTGATCACGCCAAAACCGCGGCGGAGAAGGCTGATGTCCGTATTCGCCGCCAGTACCGCCGCCGCGATGGACACCGGCAGACCCGCCGCCACGGCAAAAAGGGCCTGCTTCCAGGGGATAAGCCCGTTTTTCAGATGCGATACGATTGACGGCGGCGCCACGGCGCAAAAGTAGAGCAGGTTGATGCCCTGTGCTTCGCGCTGGGGAACGCCTGCGGCAAGCGTCAGCCACAAAACCAGCAGCGTTCCTC
Source organism: uncultured Eubacteriales bacterium (assembly GCA_934630445.1). GTDB lineage: Bacteria > Bacillota > Clostridia > Oscillospirales > Butyricicoccaceae > CAKTWY01. The sequence goes on along the minus strand of CAKTWY010000033.1, from coordinate 11,326 downwards.
CGCCGATGCCCATGCCGCTGAGGATGCCCGTGACGAACCCTACAAGGGCGCTGAGAAACCATGTCACCAGAGCATCACCGCCCTGACCCCGCCGTAGATGAGCAGCGCTCCGAACGCGCGGCGCACGTACGGCATCGGGATTTTATGGAACACGGTTCCCATCACGATGCCGCCGAGGAAGCCGCCTGCCAGATACGGCAGGGATGCCGAAAAGTCAAACGAATGCTGCATCAGGTATGTCACCGCAGACGCCGCCGAGAGCGGCGCTATGACATAGACCGACGTTGCAAACGATTCGCGCTGGCCGAGTTTCAGCCAGGACAAAAAAAGCGGCACGAGGACCAATCCCCCGCCCGCGCCAAAAAGCCCGTTGGCGACTCCCGCAAGCGTACCTGCGAGCGCATATTTCATGGCCTGCGATTTCATAAAAGCCCCCCGTTCAGCTGTAGTATGCCTGAACAGGGGGCTTTTTATGAGCCGGCGCCCGCACCCATATTGAAAGGAGAGCACGACGCACAGCGATTGGAGCTGAATCTGTAAAACGCCGTTGACAAACGCCGGTGCCGTGATATAATATTCTACATAATTTGTATTTGTAGAATTTTATTTCATGAAATTTCTTTGAAAAGGAGTTTCTTATGCGCTCTATCCTGGTCACGCTGAAAAACAGATACCGCGCCCTTTCCGACGTGGAAAAGCGCGCTGCAGATTATATCCTCGCCCATCCTGCGGAGGTGGCGGAGCTTACCATCGGGGCGTTTGCACAGCGTGCGGGCGTCGCGCCGTCCGGCGCTGTGCGGCTGTGCAAGGATCTGGAGCTTTCCGGCTACGCGGAGCTCAAGCGCAGCCTTTTGAAGGACCCCGCGCTGCGCGCCTGCGTCATACCGGATGCAAGCGCTTCCGATTCGCTTTCAGAAATCTTTCAAAAAGTCTTCTCCTCCAGCGTGCGCTCGCTTCAGGACACGCTCGGTATGCTCGACATGCCCGGCATCGGAGACGCGGTGAACGCGCTTGCCGAAGCGAAAAGCATTCATTTTTTCGGCGTCGGTACCTCTGCCACCATTGCGCAGGACGCATATTACCGCTTCATGCGCATCGGCCTTCCGGCGCATGCGGAGGTTGACAGCCATATTATGCAAATCGCTGCCGCCCAGCTCAGCGCGGCTGACGCAGCCGTGGCGATCTCGCACTGCGGCGCCACACGCGACACGGTCGAAACGCTGCGCATCGCAAGGGAATGCGGCGCGCGCACCATCGCCATCACAAGCCGCGCAGAAAGCCCTATTCTGGCATATGCGGACACAGCGATCGTCGTGTATTCGGACGAGATCCGCTATCCGGTGGAGGCTGTCTCGGCGCGCATTGCGCACATTGCCGTGCTCGACGCGTTGTGCGTAGCCCTTTCCCTCCGCGCGCCGGAAAGGACCGCCGCGCGCGTCAGGACCATGAACGAGCTGTTTGCAAAAAAGCGAAGCGGACAGCCGCGCGCTTGCGGCGCACGCTCTGCGCAGGAAGCTGAAAACACGTAAATACGTGGAAACAATTCGCTTCATCCGCTGTTTCAGCAGGGATGAAACGAAAGCGCCCGTAAAAAAGGTCCTGGGGCAGCGCGTGAGCGCGCAGCAGCCCCTGAGAAAGGGAAATGGATATGCATAACCAATCATTTGCCGGCAGCCGCGCGCCCGACGGCGTTCGTGCAAGACCAGACAGCGGCACAGCGAAGCGCTCCGCTCCCGCGCTTGTGCTGGCGCTGTGCTTCATCACATACTCGCTGGTATATATCGGGCGCCTTAACTTTTCCATCGCGGCGCCGCTTTTTGAACAGAGCGGTATGCTCGGCAAGGATCAGATTGGCATGCTCGGCAGCACGTTTTTCCTTGTGTACGCGCTCGGGCGCGTCATCAACGGCAGCATCGGCGACCGTTTCGCCCCCAAGCCGTTTCTCGTAACAGGGCTGGCGCTGTCGGCACTGTGCAATTTCTGTTTTGCGCTGCTCCCGGACGCGGCGCTGATGTACGTCATTTGGGGGCTGAACGGCTATTTTCAGTCCATGCTCTGGGGCGCGGCGCTGCGCAACGTGTCGATGGAATATCCCGACCCGGCGGAAGGCAAGCGCGCCGCGGTCATTCTCTCCGTCTCCGTCGGGGTGGGTTCCCTGCTGGGCGTCGTGGTACCGACCGTTCTGGCTGTCTTCGGCGTGCGGACGCTGTTTTGGGTTCCGGGCGCGCTGCTGCTTATGATGTGCGCCGCGCTGTGGCTGCTCCTGCCGGCGCAGGAGCAAACGCACGCGCCGGCAGGAACAGCGCGTGCTCCCCTCCTCGGCTGCCTGAAAAGCGGCGAGCTGCGCCGGATGCTCTTCCCCACCATGGTGCATGGCGCGATCAAGGAGAATATCACGCTCTGGATCCCGCTCCTTTTCACGCAGCTGTATGGGCTCGACCTGACGCAGGCGGCGTTTTATATTTTCATGATGCCGCTGGCGACCTTTCTCGGCAGGCTCCTCTTCCCGGTGTGGCAGCGCATCTGTGGGCGCAGCGAACGCGCAACGCTCGTCTCGGCCTTTCTGGCGGGGGCGCTGTGCCTGCTGCCGCTGCTCTTTTTCACGCCGCCGATCTGGCTCTGCTGTGCGCTGCTCGCGCTTTTGAGCGTCGCGCACTCGATCATCAACGCGGAGCTCATCAGCGTCTATCCTGTCAATTTTCAGGCGACAAACGAAGTATCCACCGTCTCAGGCATCCTCGACTGCGCGGCCTACATCGGCTCGGCGCTCGGGGCCACGGCTTTCGGCTTTCTCATCCTCGTGGCCGGATATCAGACAATGCTCGGCATTTGGGGCGTCCTCTCCGTATGCGCGCTGCTCCCCCCTGGTGCGCCCGGCCGGCTCAAACAGCGTCGCATCGATGTCCGATTGCCCGTCAAAACAGTAAAAACTGCCGGACAAATGCTGAAATGCATTTGTCCGGCAGTTTATTTTCAGGTTCATTGATCGGCCGTCCTACCGACGATCGACAAAATGACATCGCCGGCAAGCATCAGTCCGGCGACCGACGGCACCCATGAAAGCGACGCCGGCACCGAGCGCTTCCCCTCCGGCGCGGCTTCCAGTGCCAGCGGCGTGAGCGGCGGCTCGTCCGACCAGAGCACGCGGTGGTGCAAAACGCCGCGCGCCTTCAGCTCCCGGCGCATCACGCGCGCGAGCGGACATACAGACGTCTTTGAAAGATCGGAAATGCGCAGGCGCGAGGGATCGAGTTTATTGCCGGTGCCGAGCGCCGACACGAGCGCGACGCCGCGCTCCTTTGCCGTGACGATCAAATCGATCTTCGCCGTGACGGTATCGATCGCATCGATCATATGGGCAGCGCCGCATGAAAAAAGCGCTTCGCGCGTCTCAGCCGAGTAGAAAATGGGCAGCGCCTCAACCGCGGCGGCGGGGTTGATATCGCGCAGGCGTTCGGCCATGACCTCCGCCTTGTTCCGCCCGATGGTGGAATGGAGCGCGCAAAGCTGCCTGTTTAAGTTTGAGAGGGAAACCACATCGTGGTCACACAGGATGATGCGCCCGACGCCCGCGCGTGCAAGCGCCTCCGCGGCGTAGCTCCCCACTCCGCCGACGCCGACAAGGGCGACGGTGGCGGCGGACAGCTGCTCCACCGCTTCCTCCCCAAGTGCCATCGCCGTGCGGATATGCTGCGGATTCATGCCTTTTCCCCTTTCAGCCGGGCAAAAACAATAAAAATCCCGCTTCGGCCGTGTTGGACCAGTTAATAACCTGCCGTGTGCAGGTGGAGTTCCTCTCTGCTGTTTTATTACTTCCAACTTCCGGCATGGCCGGGAGGCCTGCAAACCGCAGCAGAAGTCCGGATCTCCATATTAACGAGTGTTGGGTTAAAAAAAGTCCAATCACGCACCAAGCAGGATTTTCATCCGATGCCGTGCTATTCAGCGCCTGCTGTTGATGCAGGCGGATGTATATACCCGCGCCGTTCTTATTCCGGCTTATCCTCTTCCAGCTCATCCTCGGCGCGCTCAATGAACGCGTCGAACAGCTCATTGTACAGTTCCTCATCCTCCAGGGAAACAAGAACTTCCTCGCCGCTCTCCTCGTCGATATCGAGCTTTAAGACGACAAGCTCCGCCGGCTCGTCGATCGGAAGGTCCGCCTTCACGAAGGCCATGTACGTATCCTCGCCGCGCTCAATCGTATCGACATGCTCAAATTCAAGCTCGTTTCCATCCTCATCCGTGAGAACGATAAAATCATTTCCATACTCTTCCATAACCCGGGTAGCTCCTTCCTTATAGCGGCGGATGCCGCATGCGTGAGGGGATGCCTTATGCTATATTAAGCATACCCTTTTACGCACGATTTATCAATGGGGAATTTGAAAAAAAACACACTTTTTCACGCGCGCCAAACATCTCTTACAAAATCTTAAGAAATTTTTTCGTTGTTGCACGAATGGCCCTATGGTATAGTTAAAATAAGAATGTCCATCTTTCGGTTCTTGTAACCGAAGGTCAAATATATGCGTCAAATACGCAGATGGGGTGATTCAATGCTGCTAACCCTGGTGCAGGCCGTAGTCGATACCTCTTCCGAGCCCGATATGGAGCGGATCATGAACGACTATGGCACAGGCCTTCTGCGCCTGTGCTACCTCTATCTGAAGGATTACCAGCTTGCAGAGGACGCTCTGCAGGATACCTTCGTAAATGTTTATCAAAAGTACCACACCTTCCGCGGTCTGTCAAGTGAAAAAACGTGGATCACCAGCATTGCCATCAATGTGTGCAAGGGGTATCTGCGCAAGGCGTCCACCCGGGAGACACCGGACGATTTTTCCATGACGGCGCCGCGTGAGGAACTTTTGACCGAGGACACGGTCGAGGGCCGCGCGGAGGGCATGGCGCTTCTTCACGCGGTGACGAGCCTGCCGGAACTCTATCGCAAGGTCGTGCTGCTCTACTACTACAGCGGCTTTTCCACCATCGAGATCTCGAAAATGCTCAAGACAAATAATTCTACCGTCAAAGTGCGGCTGATGCGCGCGCGTGAGATGCTGCGCGCCAAATTAGGAGATGATTTTTGCTGATGAAAAAAAAGCTGAATGATCTGAAACAGGCCGCTGACGAGGCATTGGCGCACATAACCATGACGGAGGCGCAGAAGCAGGCTGTGCGCGGGCGCATCGCGCGCGGCAGCCGCCGCACGTTCCGCCGCCGTTCCTATTATCTGGGGAGTGCCGTCGCGGCGCTTCTCGTCCTCGTAAGCGTACTGGCCCTTTTCCGTCCGGCGCTCGGCGGGCCGGAGGAGCCGGTCCACAAAGGCACGGCCACATCGCTGGCGGCCTATACTGTGAGCGCCGAACAGCAGCGCGGCGCTTTCATCACACCGGAGAGCGGCTTCCTCGTTCACACCGAGGATACGTCCATGACCGTCGAGCGGCTTCAGTCCATCGTTTCCATCACGCCTGCGGTCGACTATCACGTCACGCAGAAAAAAGACGGCGCGTTCTACCTGAAGCCGGCAGATCCCCTTGCAGAGAACACCGTGTACAGCATCGGCATCCGCGACGAGAGCGGAAAGCCCGTTTCCTGGGCGTTCCAGGTGGAAAGCCCGCTCACGGTCGTCTCCTCCACACCGGCGGACAATACCTGGGGGATGCCCACTTCGACCGGCATCCAGTTTTGCTTCTCGCAGGTGGTGTCGTCGATCGACCCGGCGCAGCTGGAAATCACGCCCGCCGTCAGCGGCCACTTCGAATACAGCGGGAAGACGGCGGCTTTCGTTCCGGACACGGCGCTTGCAAGCGACACGATCTACCATGTGACGCTCAAAAAGGGCGTGAAATCAGATGCAGGCAAGGTGCTTGAAGAAGATTACACTTTCTCCTTCCGCACGCCGCTTCCGGATGGAAACACCGCCTCCACGCCGCGGCTTACCAATGTCGGCAGCTTTACGGAAACCTATCTGACCTCAGACCCGGTCATTATCGCGCTCTCCCCCACGGGTATCCCCGAGGGGGAAAAGATGTCCGTACGCGTATATACGCTCTCCAGTGAAAAAGAGTATCTCTCCTACGCCAAAGAGCAGAACAGCGCGGTGCTGCGCTCGATCGGCATGTCGTACGATTATGAAGCGGACGTATCCTCCCTCACTCCGACAGCGACGTTCTCAACCTCGCTCGTATCGGCGCTCTACGGCTACCCGTACTATGCGCTTCTGCCGGAGAACCCGGGCGAAGGCTACTACCTCATCGACATCCGCCCGGAGAACGAAAAATACCGCGGCGCTTTCGCGCAGAAGCTTGTGCAGATTTCGGATATCAGCGTATATTCCTCCAGCCTGAACGGCACAGCCGCTTACTGGATCAACAGCGCTTCGACCGGCCAGCCGATTGACAACGCCAAAATCTCCGTAAAAACCGATAAGAAGACCTTTACGGCCAGAACAGACGAAAACGGCATGGCAACGCTTGCCGCGACGTATGACGAGCGCCCCGTAGCGGAGCTGACCGTCGGCGCGGAGGGCGGCGTGTACGCCGACCTTATTTTCCTTACAGAGGACGCTGTTCCCGCCGCGATGGACGATTATCTCGCGTTTCTCCACACCGACCGCGAAGCGTACCTGCCCACGGACAGCGTGCGTGTGTTTGGTATGCTCTCGCCGCGCACTGCCGGCGTATCGCTGCCGGAAACGGCGAGCCTTGTTTTTGACGGCGGCGACCCCATCACCGTTTCGCTCGATCAGGACGGCAGCTTTGACTGCATCATCCCCCTTCAAAACCACCGCTCAGGCTACGCACCGCTCATGCTCCAAATCGGAGACGCGGCGCTCGCCAGCCACGGCGTGCAGGTCATGGAGTACGTCAAGCCCGCCTATACCTTTGACGTGTCCACCGACAAGGCATATTATCGCAGCGGAGATACGATCGAACTGTCGCTGGCCGGAACGTTCTTCGACGGCACGCCTGCGCAGGGCGTGGGATATTCCGTCACTTCGAACGATTACGAAACCATGGGCGCGTTTGACAAAAACGGCGAGGCGGCCATCACCATCACGCCGCAGCAGCGCTATACCTCGTGGACGCCGGTGAGCTATTGGATCTCGGTCTATGCCTCCGGCGCTGAAGACGCGTCGAACATATCGGCCTATACGGCGCCGCTGTATTTCCCGACCGATTATATGCTGACAAGTGAAAACCTGTCGGATGAAAACGGCCTGCGCTTCTCCCTGCGGGCCAACAGGATCGACTACACCGATTTTGACCCGGACAGCGACTGGCGCGCGGACGATTACGCCGCGATCCGGGGCGAAAGCGCTGTTTTGAGCGGCACGGCGGAGATCTTCCGCTGCGAATATATCAAAACGCAGGTCGGCACGTACTATGATTTTATCCTGAACGAGACCGTGCCGACATACACGTATGAATATCAGGAGACGTCCATAGACTCTGTCAATTTCAGCACTGCGGACGGCACTTACCTCTCGCCTGTTTTTGATTATCCGCCCGCTGAAAACGTCAGCTACCGCGCGCGCCTTTCCTATGTCACGCCCGACGGGGCCAGCCTGTCGGAATGGATCTACCTGACGAACACGGCCTATCCCTCTTCCAGCGCGCAGAAAATGTACTATTTTGCTTCTGCTGCAGACGGCGCTTATTCCGCAAAGCTCGGACAGACGCGCGTCTTTCACCTGCGGAACGAAACAGACACCAACGTCACGACCGGCAGCGTTTGCTACACGCTGTCACAGAATCAGATTCTCTCGTCGGATGTTGTTCCCGCAGGTACGATCGACATTGTGATGAACGAGGCGCTCGTTCCTACCTTTTCCATTTCGGGCGCATATTTTGACGGCAGGCATGTCTATCCCATCAGCCCCACCACGTACGGGTACGACTATTCCGAGCGCGCGCTCACTGTAGACATCACGCCTGACGCCGATTCGTACCGGCCGGGCGGCACAGCGACGTTCGACGTGCGCGTGACGGACCCTGACGGCGCGCCGGTCGAGGCGACGCTCTTCACCACGCTTGTCGACGAAGCGGCCTTTGCCGTCAGCCCGCAGGATGTGGACGCAGCCGCTTCCATCTACGCCAGCCGCTGGTACAGCTATCCGGCCACATACGCGTCCTACGTGCAGCACAGCACCACCGGCGGCGACGGCGCCGAGGGCGGAGGCGACGGCATCGCCGAGGCTGTCAGGCGCGAGTTTGTCGACACCGCCTACAGCCAGCGGCTGAAAACGGGGCCTGACGGGCGCGCATCGCTGCGTGTCAAGCTCCCGGACAATATCACTTCCTGGCGCCTGACAGCGATCGCAGCCACCTCCGGCCCGATGCCGTACGCCGGGGATGCAGCTGAGACGGTCTCCGCCACGCTGGACTTTTTTGCAAACATTGTCATGAACGAAAAATTTGCCGCAGGCGACGACGTTGCGATGAACCTGCGCGCGGCAGGCACGGCGGAAGGCCTGGCCAGCCAGCGCGTGAAATATGACGTGACGCTGAAGGGCGGCGGCAAAACGCTGACCAAGTCCGCCGAGGGCGGCACGTTCGACTACACGTGCGTGAACTTCGGCAAGCTCGCCGAAGGGCGCTACACGGTCACCATCAGGGCGAAATGCGGCGCGCTGTCGGATGCGGTCGAACGGCAGATTGAAGTTCTGCCGAGCCTGCATGAGATCCCCATCACATCCTACTTTTCTCTGAAGGACGGCGTGGCGATCGACTCAATGCGTTATCCGGTGACGCTCCTCTTTCACGATGCGGAAAACGCCCTTTATTTCAAGGCGCTGAACACACTGCGCGCGGCCTCCTCCAAGCGCAGCGAGGCGGCTCTTGCCCGCAGCGCTGCCTACGACGTGGCCAAACGCATTTTTGACGATGAGCAAAGCGCGCTTTACAAGCCGGAAGAAGGTCTGGACCTGATTTCGCAGGCATATGACGGCGGCGTTTCGACGTTTTCATACGGCAGCCCCACAGCGGACGCCACGGCAAAAGTGCTCGTCGCGGGCGGCGATTACATCGACGCCGCGCGCGCGAAAGATTATCTCTACAGCGTCCTATACAACGCTCAGTCTGCCCCGTCGGAAGTAAGCGCGGCATATCTGGGCCTGGCCGCGCTGCGCGAGCCGGTGCTGAGCGATATCCAGCTCCTCCTGGCGGAGAAGGACAGCGCGTTCACTCTGTCCGACAGGCTGAATCTGGCCAACGCGCTCGCACTGCTGGGCGATTTTACGACGGCGCGGAGCTTTTACCGCACGGAGATCGCCCCCAAGGCAACCGCGCAGAGCCCATGGCTCTTCATCTCCGACAGCTCCGCCGACACGACGGAGCTCACCGCCAAAGCGGCCCTTCTCGCGTTCTTATCCGGCGAGGACGATTTCTCCTCCCTGATGAGCTATCTGCTGGACGGCGCATCGAGCGCCTACTATTTGCCGCTGGCGGAAATTTCCGCTTACCTTTTGCGCGCAGAACCTCCCGCCGCGTCGGACGCGTCCTTCAGCTATGTAAAGGACGGCAAAACGCAGAGCGTGCGCTTCGACGCGTCTCCCGTCGTGATGCTGGAAATGGACCGCGACGCACTGAACGCGGCGAACTTTCAGCTCACGGGCGGCGATGTCGGCGTCACAGCGCTCTGGGTCGGCGGCCCTGAGGATCTGAAGCTCACCACGTCGCCCGGCATCACGGTGACAAAGTCGTATTCCGGCAGCATGACACTGGGCAGCTCTGTAAAGGTCACGCTGAAGGTCAGCTTCAGCGGCGAGACACCGAAGGACCTCTATACACTCTCAGACGTAATTCCCAGCGGAATGCGCTTTATCCGCGCAGATTATCAAAACAATCAGGGGAGCTGGGATCTGGTTTATAACGAGGGCCAGCGCGCGGAGTTCTGCCTGCGGCGCACGACCTACGGCAGCGCGCAGAGTGAAATTGTAAATAACGACTTTGAAATCGTTTATTATGTGCGCCCTGCGCTTGCCGGCACGTTTGTGTCAGAAGCGCCGGTTCTGCGGCATACGCGCAGCGCGCTCGGCGCCGCGGGCGCGAAGACAAGCGTGACGATCGCAGGCTGATCCGTTTCAGCCAGGCCGATGGGAAGGAGGCGTGTGTATGAAAAAACGCCTTTGTGCCGGTGCGCTGCTGGCTGCATTCACTGTTTTTCTCTGCCTGCAGCCTGCCGCCGTCGCACAGAAGGATATGCCGGCCGGTACAGTGGACACCGCCCGTGCGCAGCCCTCTTCCGTCCAATCCGGCTACATGCGCTGCGATTTTTATGACGAGGCACTCTTTCTGGAAAACATCCGCACCGCCCCGGCCTATCCGGATCTTGCGGACGTCACCGGCGCCACGGTGCCGCACTATGCGCCCATGATGTCGCTGACTGCGGGAGTGCTCTCCGCCGTCTCGGCGCAGCGTACGGTTGAGACGGTCGTGATCCTCGCGCCGAACCACAGCGGCGAAGGTGCGGCGGTGCAGCTCTCCGGAGACGGATTTTACTGGGAGAGCGGCAGTATTGCGGGATCTCCCGACGCGCGGCTTTTTTCCGCCAACAGCGCGCTGCGCGCGGCGGTGACAAACACGCACATCGCCGCCGATCACTCTGCGGCGACGCTCGCGCCCTATATCGCCCACTATCTGCCCGAAGCGCAGCTCGTCACACTCCTTCTTTCGAGCGCGGCTTCCGATATACAGCTGACGGCCATTGCCGACACGCTCACCGCGCTGGCGGCAGAAAAGGATATCCTCGTCCTCTGCTCGATCGATTTTTCGCACTATCAGACGCCGCAGCGCGCCGAGCACAATGACCGTCAGACGCGAGACGCTGTGTCCTCCGGAAGGGAGGCGCTGCTGCGCTCCTTTGACGGCGCGTACCTCGACTGTCCGGAAGCGCTCGTCACGCTCATGCGCTTTGCCGCCCGGCGCGATGCGGTGCTGAACGAGACGGATTACCGCCTGGTCACATACGCCGAGCAGGGCCTTCCTGCCGCTGCATCGTACTTTATATATACCGTATGCTGAACAGGCCGTTTTACCTGCAAAAAAAGCTCCGTGCCGCGGCACGGAGCTTTTGCATACTGTATTTGTTTTGATCCCGCTCATACGTCAGATCACAAAAAGCTCGCCCTGGCCGAGCTTGTGATACGCCTGTTTCATCTCCTCATCCAGGCGTTCATACACCTCGTCCGGAAAGCCGATCGTCCAGAAGGCGTTCTCCGGCGTGACAAAAAACGTGTCGAAGTGCTGCGGGAAAATGTGGCGCGGCCGCAGATGTGTGATCAGCTTGAGCGACTGCTCGATCCACCTATTGTGCTCAG